>JAPPDQ010000500.1:0-4940 GCA_028875495.1 Chloroflexota bacterium | reverse complement strand
CAGGAAGGAGAGAGTAGTCTCCCACGGGTCTTGCCGTAGGATTCGCATCCCACGATAGCGGTCGAGAGATTCTCGCAGATCCTCATCCCGCGAGAGCATGGAATACACTTCGCCCAGGTCAAGATCCAGCGAAAAATAGCCTCTCAATCGTGATGGGCTCTCAGCCGCATCCTCGTCCGCCGTTGCGAATGCTATCCCACCCTCAACCTCACGCACCCGCACGATGCGTCCGAAGATTACGCCTTCGTACCACGCGTCTTTCTTCCGCCACCGGAATACCTGCCCGCTGAACAGTGTGCTCTCGAGATCGAAAGGCTCACCGTTCAGGGGAAGGAAGCGTACTTGCTGCTCCTGAATCGTCACCGCCTCAGCCACTGCCTTACCTCGTCTCCTAGTTCGTCGAGCTTGCACGCCTTCCGGGACGCCGGAGGCAGCGACCGGATAAACAGCGAGCCATACCTTCGGGATATGACCCGCTTATCAAGAATGATCGCCACGCCGCGGTCCGTCTTCGTGCGGATCAGTCGCCCAAACCCCTGACGCAGTCGCAGGATCGCCTGAGGCAGAGCGAATTCCATGAAGGCGTTGTCATAAAGCTCAGACCGCGCCTCGAACACCGGCTCGGTGGGTACGTTGAACGGCAGTCTCATGACGACCAGAGCCTGCAGCGAATCGCCCGCGAGGTCGATGCCCTCCCAGAAGCTGGCCGTCCCCAAGATTATTGACCGTGGGTTCTCCCGAAATCGGCGAATGATCTGATCGGGACTCCCGTCGTTGCCCTGCACAAGGATATCTATGCCCTGCGACTTCATGCTCGCACGCAACGCCTCCGCTACCTCTCTGAGTGAGGCGTAGGACGTGAACAGCGCCATTGTCCGCCCGCCCGCCGCGATCGCAGTGTCCCCGATGGCCTGAGCGGCAGACTCCATGTAGTTGGGAGCCGACGGCTCCGGCATGTCGTTTGGGACGCATACTAGGGCAGAGTTTGGAAAGTCGAACGGAGAACCGAGCAATCGTTGCTCCGAGTCCACAAAACCCGTCCGCTCCTCGATGTGGTCGAACGTGCCATTGGCGGCGAGCGTCGCACTGGTCATCACGACCGAGCTCTTGCGAGTGTACAGCAGTTCTTCGAGCAGCTCCCCAACGTGGAGCGGAGCGCCGTAGAGAGTTACGTCATCCCCCCTGCCCGACTTCTCAACCCAGTAGACCACGTCGTCCTTGTTCTGGACTGCGAATTCTTCAAGATTCTGCCGGATCTCGGCGTTGTTCTGAACGCTGCCGCTCAGTTCCATTAGCAGACCCTCATTGCCGTTGGTATCCTCGCCTTCAAGGTCCTGTAGCGTGGACATAAGGGCATCGAGACAATTTGTAAGGCTGACGAGACTCAGATTGACGTTCTCCCAGACCGTCTCGACATCCGACCAGAAGGGCTGCTGGCGTGTCCCATTTGTAATCCGTACCTGTCGGTCTGCCCGCGAGTCGCCCAACATGCGGTCTTCCAGCAGCCCGTATAGGGCCGCGGTGCCCTCACGCAAGGCCGGGAGCAGTCCTGGAGCTATCTGTCCGACATCCTCCAGGGTGCGGCCAACCCGCTCTATCCCTGATACACGCTGCAGAGCAGCCATCGCGCGACCAATGACCCCGCGTTCGCCCAGCAATTCCTGGATGTGCTCACCAACGGCTGACCGGCTGACCTCGAATCCCAGGTGTTTGGTAGCCACCTCTTCGAGATGATGTGCCTCGTCGATGATGAGGACATCGTAGTCTGGGATGACGGTGCCGCCTGCGACGAGGTCCGTAAGCAACAGGGCGTGATTGACAACCACGATATGGGAAGCCTCCGCCCTCGCCCGCGACGAACGCAGGAAGCAAATTCGGTCTTGCCCTCTACAGTTGAGCGCCCCTTGCGCGGACACGCGATTCCAATTAGAGAGGCTCCTGCGACCGACGTTTAGCTCATTCTTGTCTCCTGTGGACGTGCGGTCGAGCCACACGAGAATCCCGGACAGCAAGCGCGCGTCCTCTTCGGACAGGCTTTCCCCGTTCTTAGCGTGCGTCCAGCGCCTCATGCACAGATAGTTGGCACGCCCCTTCAGGAGTGAATACTTCAACTCTCGCGCGCCACCCGGATACGCGACCAAAAGAGCATCGACAAGCGTGGGAATATCCTTCGCGATGAGCTGCTCCTGAAGATTGATCGTGTTGGTGGAGACGACCACTCGCCTCCCGTTTTCGAGCGCGTACAGCGCCGCCGGGAGCAGGTAGGCCAGCGACTTGCCCACGCCCGTTCCCGCCTCGACGATGAGTCGCTGTCCGTCGTTTATCGCCTCGGCCACCGAGCGCGCCATTTCGACCTGCTCGACACGGTGCTCGAATCCGGGCAGCACCTGCGCAAACGGGCCTTGCTCTCCCAGCAACTCCCCGACTTCGTCAACATCGACGTAGGTGTCGTCCTCATTCGGTTGGAGCGCTTGATAGTGGCCTAAACGTTTCCTCAGTCCTTCCCTGTCGAAGCTGCTGTCGCGTCCGTCAGACGACTCCTCGCCCGCCGCCCGCCGCATCGCAGCAAGTTCCCGGATGTCCACCACTGGCTCGTCCAAGCTCATTTGAGCGCGACTTACCGTCCCGTCACCGACCATCTGCCGGAGCGGGTAGCGTAGCGCAGAGGTCGTCGATCTGGACGCGATGCCGGATATTTCTCGAAGCGTTTCGAGATTGGTGTCGGCCGCTATGTGTAGCAGCGCGACGAAGACTCTGCGCGTCGTCTCCGCATCGTCCCCCGCCCGGTGAGCCCGCACGACCGGCACATTCAGTTCCTTAGCAAGTCCTGTCAGCGAGTGGTACGACGCCCACGGCACGAATACCCTGCCGAGGTCGTACGTATCGGATACCGGCCCGTCGAGAGGAAGACCATGACTGCGCAGGAACCCGAGATCGAACCCCACGTTGTGCCCGACCACCGGAGCGCCGTCGATGAACGGAAGCAACTCGGTCGCGACATCGGGAAAATACGGTGCCCCATCGACATCTCGCTGGGTGATGCCCGTGTAGTCTCGAATGAACCTGCTGAGCCGCTCCCCAGGATTCACGAACGACTGGAAGACGCCGAGAACCTCGTCGCCCCGGAACTTGACCGCCCCAACCTCGATGATCCGGTCGCTCTCTGGTTCGAGGCCGGTCGTCTCCGTGTCGATGGCAACCCATACTTCATCCAGCGGCAAGGTGTACGAAAGTGTCATGGAATAAGATTGGTAGAGTTCGATTGCCTGTAGCTATACCGCTTCCATTTCCGAATTGAGAGACGATATTCCCTCTCCCGTCGTGGGAGAGGGCTAGGGTGAGGGTGCTTTGAGTAAGCTACCAAAATCATATGGGACTGGTACTACTCGTCATCCTCCAAAAACCCCCACAGCCTCTCGAATCTCTCCCCCACCACGGGCTCAAGCCGCAGGACCGACTGCAGATCTCGACCTCTCGATGCGTCCCCCATGTATCCGGGACACTCGGCGAGGGCTTTTGCAAGCTCGTCCTTGCTCATGCCCATGTCGCTTGGTCGCCAGCGGACGCCACATGTATCCAAGCGGTCTATGATCGTCTCAGGACTCTGCTCCGTATGCCACGCGATGATGACCGTCCCCAGCGATGCAAGCTCTCCGTGCACCCAGCTACGGTCGTTCGCCAGTTCGGCTGCCACGATGAAGGCGTGGTCTCCCGCCGGAGCGTCGGGATGCGTAACCGAGTTGCTGTCGCGGTCCTTGATCCCGTTCATGATGAGCTTGACGCTGGCCGGTGTCAGGGTCCCGTCTGCCGACAGCGTCTTCGGAAAGTTCTCGACGATCCTCGCGTGGAGCGCGTTCATGTCTGCGGTCACGGACTCGTCGTAAGCCTCGCCGATTCCAAGGGCCTCTCTGTGCTTCCACTCGCAGATGCACGAGTAACCGCAAAGCACGTCTCCGACGCCCGCGATGTTCAGATGGTCCGGCGCGCTCAGCACGATGTCGTAGTCGACCAGCACATACTCCGGGTCGATCCACGGCCAGTTCTTGGTATCGCCGAGGTTGCGCCCCTCCCACTCGGCAAAAACGCTGTGAATAATCGCCCCCGTCGAAACGATAGTCGGTATCAGCACGAGAGGCAGTTGCCTGGTAAGCGCAACGTACTTGCTGACGTCCAGCACCAGGCCACCTCCGATGCCCACGACCAAGCCGATGTCGTTGGGCAGACCTTCGGTGAACTGCTTGAGGTACCCGAAGTCCATCCTTGCCGGATATCCCACCGTCTCGGGGCGGCGCGTCAGGTGCGGCTCCGTCATCCGGTACGCGGTGGGCGAGGCAATGGCGACGTAGCTCGGCCACTGCGAACTAGTCGATCTGACGAGATGATGGCCGTAGCGGATGTCGTACTCGGACGCAGGCTTCATCTGGTCAAACCCGTTCCAAGCACCGCGTGGCGGTCTCTGCATCGAACACGCTCCTCTAATGGCTTCCGGCTATGGCTTCAACCGGCCACGCACCAAAACTACGACACTGCTCTCGGAATGACCAGTCCAGGCGTGTTGAACCGGATGCTGTAGATCGAGGTCATGGCCGCCACATACATCGTCTTGTTGTCCTCATCCCCCCACGCCATATTGATGACCTGCTCCGGGAATTCGACGACGCCGATTACCTCGGCCTCAGACGTCAGAACCCAGAGCCCGCCCGGCCCTGATACATACACCCTGCCGAGCGAATCGACCTTCATGCCATCAGGAAAACCGGGCTTTTCGGACTCTGGAAAGGTAAAGAATCGCCGCTGATTGGACAGAGACCCGTCCTCGGCGATGTCGAACGCGTCGATATGGGCCGATGGCCGCGTGTTGATCTGATAGTACGTCTTCTCGTCGGGCAAGATGGCGAGACCGTTCGGGTCCTCGAAAGGATAGACCTCCTCGTGCACAG
>JAPPDQ010000332.1 GCA_028875495.1 Chloroflexota bacterium | reverse complement strand
TGAAGATAGCTGCATAAGGCAGATGGGTGCGTTCAGGGGGAATCACCCTCACCCAAGCACAATCCAAAGACAGGAGAGGGGATATTCTCGGGCTAGTTCATTAAGCGAATCTTTGAGGCAGGTAACTAAGCAGATCCACCAAGAACGGAGAAAAGTACATTGGCAGGCTTCATCACACGACCGGTCGTAACGGGAAGGAAAGGCGTTGTCACGTCGGGGCACTACCTGGCGACGGCGGCAGGGTTCCGCATCATGGAGAACGGCGGCAACGCCATCGACGCGGCGGCGGCGATGTGCATCGCCGTCGACCTGATGGAACCCCAGAGCTGTGGCATCGGGGGCGAGGTCCCGACCCTCGTCTACTCCGCCGAGGAGGGCAAGGTGTTCGCCATCAGCGGCCTGGGCTGGTCGCCGAAGGCGTTCACGGTCGATTGGTGCAAGGAGAACGACATCGACCTCATACCGGGGGACGGGTACCTGCCCATCACGGTCCCGGCCGTCGTGGGCACCTGGGCGGAGGCCGTCGCGCGGTGGGGAACGAAGAGCTTTTCCGAGATACTCGCGCCTAGTATCGACCTGGCGGAAAACGGGTTCGCGAACTACGAGGGGCTCCATGGTTCTTTGGCCGGCGGGTACCGAAAGTTCACGGAGCTGTACCCTTCTACCGGCGAGGTCTATTATCCGAACGGTCAGGTACCCGAGGTCGGCGACCTGGTACGCAATCCCGACTACGCCGAGATGCTGCGGATCATGTCTCGCGCCGAAGAGGCCGCCAAAGGGAAGGGCCGCGTCGCAGGAATAGAGGCTGCGCGTGACGCCTTCTACAAGGGCGAGATTGCCGAACGCATCCTCGAATTCGTCACCAACAATCCCATTGAGGACGCAACCGGCAAGGCGCACACGGCCCTGCTGTCCTACGACGACATGGCGGAGTGGCAGCCCGTCGTCGAGGAACCGACGATGACGGAGTACCGGGGTCTTGAGGTCTACAAGTGCTCGACGTGGACGCAGGGGCCCGTCTTCCTGCAGCAGCTCAACCTGCTGGAGGGGTACGACCTTGCCTCAATGGGGCACAACTCTTCTGAATACATACACACGCTGGTGGAGGCTTCCAAGCTGGCATTCGCCGACCGCGAGGCCTACTACGGCGACCCCGACTTCGACGACGTGCCGCTGGACACGCTGCTCTCCAAGGAGTACGCGGCGGAGCGGCGGGCGCTGATCGGCGAGACAGCCTCGATGGAGCAGCGTCCGGGCGACATCGGCCGGGGCTTCCCCGACTACGTCCTCGAAGACGTGGCGCAGAACAACCGGCGCGCGCTCGGCGTCTCGGAGAGCGAGCTTGTCGACCTCGGGCTCAGTCACGCGCACGTCAGCGACACGACCCACCTCGACGCCATAGACGCGGCAGGCAACATGGTCTCGGCCACGCCCAGCGGCGGATGGATCGGCTCGTCGCCGGTCATCAGGGGGCTGGGCCTTTCGTTGGGAACGCGGGGGCAGATGTTCTACCTCAACCCCGACCGTCCGAACGCGCTTGAGCCACGAAAGCGCCCTCGCGCCACGCTGACCCCGTCGATGGTCACCAAGAACGGCGAGCCGTGGATGGCGTTCGGGACGCCGGGCGGAGACAGCCAGGACCAGATCACGCTCCAGTTCCTCCTGAACTACGTCGACTTCGGCATGAACATGCAGGAGGCGGTCGACGCGCCAACCTTCTACTCGACGCACTTCCCATCGTCGTTCTACCCGCGAAAGGCGTTTCCCGGCCAGTTCGACATCGAGGACAGGGTGTCAGACGAGGTCGTGGATGAGTTGACCGATCGCGGCCACAGCGTGAACCGCGTCGACCCGTGGAGCAACGGCAAGGTCATGGGCATCCGCTACGACAAAGAGCGCGGCACGATGTACGCGGGCACGTCTCCTCGACGGGAGGTCGCCTACTCGTTCGGGTGGTAGGACGGCTGCCCTTTGAGAGGGGGACCAATAGGGAATCCGTTCACCCTGAGCTTGTCGAAGGGTGGTTCATGGTTCGACAAGCTCACCATGAACGGTGACCGCTAGTCCGCGCCGGTGCCCACGGCCAGCTTGCTGGACGCAGCCCCGATGTCGTGCATCAGCATGTCGTAGGAGTCGGCGAAGGCCTTGACTCCATCGGCGAGCAAACCGGCTGTGACGTCGTCCATGTCGATTCCCGCGTCGCTCAGGCCGGACTGCACCTGCTCCGCCGCCTCTCCCGACTCATCGACCGCGTGTTGGGCGTCGATTCCCCGCTCCATAAGGGTGTCGATGGTTGCGCGCGGCATCGTGTTGACGGTGTCCCTCGCCATGAGGCTGGTCACGTAGAGAAGGTCGTCGTACGCTGGATTCTTTACGCTGGTGCTGGCCCAGAGCGGACGCTGCACGCGAGCGCCGCCGCCGTGAAGGGCAGCGAACCGTGGGCTTCCGAACTCCGTGACGAACGTGCGGTAGGCCAGATGCGCGTTGGCGACCGCCGCCTTGCCGAGTAGTGGCTTGAGATCGTTGCGGCCCTCGGCGATCAGGCCGTCGAGGAGGTTGTCGACGGCGGTATCGACGCGGCTCACGAAGAACGACGCGACTGACGACACCGACGATAGGTCGCCGCCTCGCTCATTCAGCCGCTCCAGCCCTGAGATGTAGGCGTTGACGACGCTCCTGTGTGATTCGAGGGAGAATATCAGCGTGACGTTGACGTTGATGCCCTCGCCGATCAGTGTCTCGATGGCGGGAATACCCTCCGGCGTCGCGGGCACCTTTATCATGATGTTGGGACGGTCGATGTCGGAGAACAACCGTCGCGCCTCGTGGATGGTGCCGTCAGTATCGTGCGCCAGGAGGGGGCTGACCTCGAAGGAGGCGAACCCGTCCGCTCCGCCGGTCCCGTCGAACGCGGGACGCAGCAGGTCGGCCGCGTCGCGGATGTCGGCGATGGCCATCGTCTCGAATATCTCACGGGTGCTCTTGCCGGCCTCGGCCAGACTCATCAACTCGTCATCGTAGTTGGACGACTCGGTGATGGCTTTGTGGAAGATGGTCGGGTTCGATGTGAGGCCCGTGACCCCATCGTCGATGAGCCCTTGGAGCCCGCCCGACTTGATCATGGCCCGGATGATATCGACGTACCCGACCGACTGTCCCATATCTCGCAGGCGTTGAATCGGCGTGACCCTATACTGCAACTCCTCCCTGTAGCCCTCCCCCGCGGCGGCT
>JAPPDQ010000349.1 GCA_028875495.1 Chloroflexota bacterium | reverse complement strand
CCCAAACCCACGTCGACACCGACGGAAGTAGTTGCTGAGTCAATTCCGTCCGAGAGTCTGGTGATGCTCGAAGACCCTCTCGATGAGCCGGAGTTCTACTGCGTCGACGTTGCGGGGTTCGGGGCAAACCTGAATGTCGACAGTCCTCTTCAAGCCCACACGTGCAAACCGGGGGCTGACGACGAAATGTTCGCGTTCAATCGTCCATCACAGGGCCAGCTGTACTTGGTGGAACACGACCGCTGCCTTGAGGCAGACGGAGGAAGCGTGTATGTCAGGTCGTGCTCGGAGTCACCGAATCAGCGATTCAAGTATGGTGAAAACAAGACCTTCCGGCTGGAAAGTGAAGACCTTTGTCTGGTCGTGGCTGGAGGCGAAGGTCAGCAGGCAGGCGGGCGGAGTCACGTCAGGCGCGACTTGCTGCTCTCCCCTTGCGCGGATGTCGAGCCAAGTCTGTCGCGCTGGGTGTTTCCGGGGCCGAGTCCGAATCTGTGATGCCCTCCCTACGTTCCATACGTCGCGCGACTCATCCACATCCACCGTCCGTTTAGAGTTGTCGTAGATTATTCACCTAGTACTCAGTCAACTTGCATATGACAAACCGGACAGATGCCGATTTATCCCCTCTCCCTTGACGGGAGAGGGCTAGGGTGAGGGTGATTTGTAACACCAAAACTATGTTGACTAGGTACTAGGTTCTCGTGGCGTCCAGATGTTCAAACCCTTCGACATAGCCTACGTCGAGCTAAAGCGGTATATCGCCGACCGGCTGAGCCTGGCGTTTGGAATCTTGCTGCCTGTCGTGCTCTTCGCGCTCATGTACGGCGCGTTCGGTGGCGAGGAGACGTTCAACGCAACGGCACATGTCGCCGACCTCGACCGGGGAGCGATGTCCCAAGCGCTGCTGGAGAGACTTGAGCAGGTCGATGGTCTCGATGTCAGGCTCTACACCGAGCAGGAGATCAACGACGCCCTTGACGATTCTTCTGTCGTCTACGCGGCCATCATCCCGACCGACTTCACGGAGAACCTTGATGCGGGCAACCCAACCGGAATCATGTTCCGTCGGCGAGGATCGGGAGGCGATGAAGGCCAGATCGTCGCCAGCATCATTCGTGGAGTGGCCCAGGACATCGCAAGCGAGTCCCTTGTTCGAGCGATGGTCAACGAAGCGGCGAAGGGCGCGGATGTTCCCCGTTCTGCGGTCGACCGCGCAGTCGACGAGGCGAAGCGGATAACGGCGGCTGCCCTTCCGGTGAAGGTACGGACTGAAGTAATCGGCGGTGAAGAGGACGATTTTGCCGTAAACCGAGTGATGCCCGGGATTCTCGTCATGATCCTCCTGCTTGCCGTGATGCTCAGCGCACAGGCGCTCGTCGAAGAACGAAAGAACGGCATCCTCGAACGGCTCTTGACGACGCAGCTCTCCTCAAATCAGCTATTTCTCGGCAAATTCTTCGCGGGCATCACGCGGACGATGTTCCAGGCTGTCGTCTTGCTGGCTCTGGCCTTCGTTGTGCTGCGTCCCGGCGGACTCGATGCATTCTTTCTTACCCTGGCCGTCGCCCTGCTGTTGGCAGCGGCGGTAAGCGCAATCGGCCTTGTCATTAGCGCCGTCGCGCGTACTCCCGACCAGGCTTCGTGGGCGGCGGTCTCCATAACGATGTTCATGACCGTGTTCGGGGGCACGTTCTTCGAGTTGGTTCCGGGCAGCGCCTTGGAAATGCTGAGCCGGTTTACTCTTAACAGGTACGCAATCGACGCCATCGGAGGGATCGTGGACGGCTCTGAGACTCTGGCCGCGCAGGGCACGGAGCTTGCCGTAATGGGCGGCGTGGCGGTCGTGGGACTTGTTGCGGCACGACTGCTGTTCCGGTCGGCAGGAGGTGGACGCTAGGGTGATGACGTTCGTTCGCCAGTCGCTCCTTCTCGCCGGCAAGGACACGCGGATCTTCTTCAAAGACCGGTTCGCGGTTGTGTTCGCGTTCGCCTTTCCGTTGCTGTTCACGCTTGGGTTTACCCTGGCGCTCGGCGGCATTCTGTCTGAGGACGAACCACTCGAAATAACGTTGGTGACGCGAGAGGAAGGAGAGGGAAGCCTCAGTCGACAGATCATCGACGGACTGGCGGCGGATGACACCTTCAAGATTGAGGAGCTGGACTACGATACGGCTCGTCAGGAAGTCGAGTCCGGAACGTTGTCCGGGTTCATCGCATTTTCTTCCGGGTTCACGGACAGTCTCATGGGTGAGGACGGGACGGCTGTGCTGGACGTGGTTACCAACCCCGACGCTCCTGAAAACGCGGCAGCCCTCGAGGCGGTGGCACATACTATCGCCCGACAAGTGTCGAACGCTCAGCTGGCCGTGCTGTCGGTGACTCTCCTTCCACCGGAGGCGGATCCCGTCACTGTAATGCAACGTCTTCCCGACTTTGCAGACCCGACTTCGGCGCAACTTGTCAGCTTCCCAGAGGAGCAGGTCGGGGAAAGAGAAAGGCCGAACGCCAGCAACTTCACGCTGTCGGGATACTTGACGATGTTCATCTTTTTCGCCGCCGCTCTGAGTGCCGAGGCCATCGCGCGGGAGCGAAAGAACCAGACGCTCGAACGCCTGCTCACCAACGGCGTCCTGAGGGAGTCGATCATCTTCGGCAAGTTTCTGATGGGGACGTACCGTGGGGTCATGCAGGTGGTCGTCCTGTGGGGTGTTGGAATCGTGGCATTCGGCATCGATATGGGCTCGTCGCCGCTCGCCGTCATTCTCGTTTCCCTGGCCATAGTGTTCACGTCATCGGCCTTTGGCGTGATGCTGGCCGCGCTCGTTCGGACCGCCGAGGGGGCCAGCTCGGCTGGTGTGCTGGCGTCTCTGGTGCTCGCGCCTCTCGGCGGTTCGTGGTGGCCGCTGTTCATCACGCCCGATTGGATGCAGGCGCTCGGCAAGCTCACTCCGCACGGGTGGGCCAACACGGCGTTCAACAACCTCATGCTGTTCGACGCCGACTTCGGGGATGTGGTAATGAATATGGTGGCGGTGGCCGCCTTCGGCATCGTGTTCCTGATCGTGGCGTTTACTCGGTTCAGGCTCTCGGACGTATCATAGGGGTTTGAAACATGGAAGCTACAAACTGGAGGAAAGGCATGAAGTGGATTGGGGCGTCGGCTGAACTTGTGATGGAGCACGGAACACGGATCATCTGTCCTTGCTGGTCAAGTGCGCGTTTGATGGACTG
>JAPPDQ010000192.1 GCA_028875495.1 Chloroflexota bacterium | reverse complement strand
AAGTCATCACCAATTGCAGCCCACCAGACGAGAGCCAGCTTGCCATTCGTCAAGTGCATAGACAGGTCTCGGTCGTCGCGATTCCTAAATCGGACCGTTCCATACATCGTTTGAGGGAGAATCTTGCTGTCTGACGCATATACAGGAGGCTGGTCTACGCAGAACGTCAACCAGTTGTAGGCGGTCTTCTTGAAGTGAAGGCTATGCCCTTGGCGTGCTGAGGAGAACTCGTTCCGGAGCCGATAGTCTCCATCCTCGAGCAGCGATTCGATTCTTTGGATCAGTCGGGCGCTACTAATCTTGGGAACCAGACCATCGAACGCTGCCGGAGAGAAGGAGGAGTAGGACAAGCCCTGGAACAGCATCGGCCGCTGAGAATCGAACCACCTGTGAAGTCGTGTTGTGAAGCAACGGCCCGACGACTTGGAGGATTTTTCCCCCAAGAATATCGTATTGCGGACTCTGGTATCGAAACTGAAGAGTGCTGAAGGGATGCGCCCAAACGAAGAAAACCAGATGGAACCGCATTCCTGATACAGGTGGGTGCGCAAACTGGCGAATCCTGAACTGAACGTAAGGCTCAGCGGTACGATCATACTGGTCCACCCGTTGGTACGGCAGACCTTGACACTTTGCTCCACGACCATCGCATATATGTCTGGGCAGTTCGCCGTTCGGAACCCTCGCAGCCTATACGACTGGCCGACCTTTTTCCTAGCAACATACGGTGGGTTCCCAATCACCACGTCGAAGCCCCCCTTACTCATAATCCCGTAAAACTCGACGAACCAGTGGAAGGGCTGGTGGTTGGTGCGCCAAGCGTTGAAGGCTGCCGGTTTTCTGGGATCGACGCCGTACTGGGTGGCCAGATAACGGTCCAGTTCATCGCTGAGGCTTTCCAGTCTCCGGCGCAACTCTGCCTTCTCGTTGGCAGTCACCTCTCCGCCGACCGCCGTCTGCTGCTCCCTGAACCGGTTGAAGGCCGCACTGGCGACTATGGCTTCCTCTTCGATGCGGGCAAGGGTGGCCCTATCCTCGTCAAAGAGCACCCGCTGCTGCCGATCGGGTGTGACTGTCATGGCCTCGCGCACAGCGTCCAGCGCAGTAAAGCCGACCAAAGTGTTGCCGGCGCGGATGTTGAAGTCTATGTCCGGTAGCGGCTCTATCTGGTCGTAACACTCCAGTTGGGCGACGAGCTTCAAGAATAGGCGCAGCTTGCAGATCTCTACTGCCTCTTCCATGATGTCTACGCCGTAGAGGTTGTTGAGAACGATGGACTTGAGGACGAAGTAGCGTTCGCTGGCGTGCATCTCCATCTGCGCCAAGACATCTTTGAAGTCGTTGAACACCTCGGGGCTGCTATCGTGCTCGGTCCGCTCAAAGTCATCCAAGAACCCGCGCATCCCCTCCAAGCAGGCGGTATAGAGCGGTTCCAATATGTTCAGGGCGGCGAACAGAAACGCGCCCGAGCCACAGCTGGGATCGAGAATCGAGACGTCGCGTATGGCGTGCCAGAAGGCGCGGAGGAGGTCCGGCCCCTCGCTCTGAGCGATGACGTCCTTGGCGAACCGCTCAACGTCTAGGTTCAGCGAAATGAGATCGCTGACGTCCTCCGCCTGACCTGACGCAAGCTTTGCGCGAACCTCCGCGTATCGTTGACGGCGTGCTACAACCTGGCGCCAAGTCTCGGTGGGTAGGGCATAGTCCTCCGCGGCAGGGCTGTTCCAAGCTTGGCGTTGGGACACGTCGTCGATGCCGGCGGCAATCTCGTCGGGCAGCTCGAAGGGCGCATCGAGGGGATTCGGGTCTCCGGACTGCAGTGCGTTCCAGCCGATGCCGTGACCGATGGCGGGGTAGATGTAGCGGTCGGGATCGTGTCGCAGCAGACGCCAGACGTCGCCGCCACTCCCAAAGGCCACCGGACACTCCCTCTTGACGGCGTTGAACAGGAAAGGGATCACTGTGTTGCGCCCGATGTAACCGGTTATGTCCTCCTTGGTGTAGTAGGCTCCCATCTGCTTCTGGTTGACGTACTTTTCGAATATGTAGCCAAGAACGTCCGGGTTGATCTCGTTGTCCTCCCGGTCGGGACGCTCGTCTAGGTGCCAGCGGTAGCTGTCGAAGAAGTCGAAGACCCGCTCGAAAGCGTCGTCAGGGATGCTGATTCTTGGGTTGTCCTGCTCAAGGTCGTGAACGTCGAACAGGCCGCCGTTGAGGAAGGGGACTTTTCCCAGCAATGCGGCGAGGTCCGGCGCCCTCTCCGCTTCGGGCTTCCCAAGTCCCTCGTGGAAGAGGCGCAGCAGGAAGATGCGATAGAACTGTTGGAAGCGCCCACCGGTGCCTTGGTCCTGCACGCGCTGGAGGCGGTTGCGGAGATAGTCGCGGTCATCATCCAAAAAGCCCTGCTTCTGAACGAAATAGACGAACATCATGCGGTTGAGCATGAGAGAGGCGTACCAGTCACGGTCCACTTGGGTGGTGATGCCGTCTATGAAGTCGCCGAAGGCGGTCAGTTCCTTCCTGAAGCGCTCGTAGAAGAGCCTAGTCACCTTCTCCACGTCCATGGCCGCACGGACCCGGGATGTGACGATCGGTATAGTTAGACCCGCTTCCTCTTCAATCTCAAAGGCCAAGCGCTGCAATCGCTGGAGCACGTGGTCTCCGCTTTGCCCTGCATTGACGGAATATTCGCGACAGGCGACAGTCTTACCGCTCTCCCGCTTGACCCACTGCCAGACCTGCGCTCTGCGGCCAGCGTCGGCGAAAACAATCATGTGCTCGAACGTGCGTTTGGCGACCGCGCGCTCTATTTTCCGACGGACTGGGTACGGCGGGATGTAGCCGTCGATGCCAGAGTCACACTGGTAGACTACGAATTCTGCCTTCTCCGCGACCGGCTTCAGGGAATAGTCGCACCCGTTAACCTGGACGCACACGGACTCCGCTTGGTGGTAGTTCCATCCCAAGCCCTCGACAAAGAGGCGTGGGAAATCGAAGTCCCAGAGGTAGGGCCGGAGCTCTGCCGTGTCGGCTGGCATCAGGACTCGTGATCACTCCCCAACAGCCCTAGGGAGCAGATAATCTGCGGTTCTTGGGCCTCGATGTCGTCGCCGGTCAGGCACAGCCGGTCATCCTCACGCAGCGACATGACTATATCGGCGAGCTGTGCGTCGTCCACTCCGCTGCGGAGTTGGCGGTTCAGCGTGTCCACTGCAGCGGCCCGCAGGGGATAGCGAT
>JAPPDQ010000504.1 GCA_028875495.1 Chloroflexota bacterium | reverse complement strand
CGCCGCGGCGAGTTGAAGATCACCAACTTCTGGCCCCGGGACGAGACCGCCCCGGCGACGTCGGAGGACCGCTACTTCGCGCATCTGGCCGACTCGGGGGGGTGGACCACCCGGCTGACCCTCTTCAGCGGCACTTTTGGTGAATCCGGCTCCGGTTCCCTCAGCCTCTTCTGGTTCCCTGTCGAGTGAACCGCCCCCGTGGCGACACCCGCTCGAATCCGCTCCGCGGGGGCGGCCCGGATTGTCCGGTGCGGCGGTTGGTGCTGCCGGAGCGGGTCATCCGATGGGCCGGCGGCGGCAAGGTGATCGATATCGGACGGCTGCGGCGGAGCAAGGATCCCGACGAGGAGACCTGAAAAGGCCCCTCGCAACCGCGCCCGAGGCGCGAATCCCCATGTAGTTAGGGTCCAGCGCGATCAAGAAAACGCCCTGTAGGGACTCCTGCGAGCGGGTTTTTACGGGGCCGGGGGTCTGGAGGCGGAATGCCGCACAGTGTCTCAAAGATACGTGGAGCGCAAAATCTTCGTCAGCCCAAGGGTTTTCAGGATGCTCAGAACGGCAGCCCTCCTCCCTGCTCGTTGATCTCGTGCGTGATCCGGCCGTACATCGTGGCTGCCCACTCATCGGGATTGGAGCTGTTCTGCGGTGGAGGATTCGCTGCGAACATCTCCTCCATGCGTTGATCGGTGAAGTCCCTCCAGACCTGCGCCGCGTCGTTGCGGCCGGCTGCCTCGTGGGTTTCGATCATCACCCGTGACATGTGCCGGTGCATGATACGGACGAAGTCCCTTGGGTCCTCAGCCTTGACTTCGGCCATTTCCTTGAACGCAGCCATGCGGGCTTCCGTGAGTTTGCTCTCGAGGTCGAGTTCCTCACGGACCTCTTTGGAGATCTCCTTGGCGCCGTGCATGCGCAAGGTCTTAGCTACGTTGTTTTTGTTGAACTGAACCGCCAAGTAGAGCGGAGTGATCTCGATGTCCTGACCTTCAATCAGTGCATCCACGTCCGCCCCGTTCCTCAGCAGAAGTTCCACGATCGCCAAGTGCCCGGTCATGGAGGCAGTGTGCAGCGGAGTTCTGCCGAGGCTGTCCCTCGCTTCCACGTCAGCTCCGTACTTCTCGATCAATGCCTTGACTACGTCATAGCCCTCGGCCAGCGGGTCCTGGGCGGCTATGGTCAAGGCGGTAGCCAAGTCCCCGTCGTCATCCTTCCCGAGAGCGTCGATGTCCTCGACCGTAGGCATGATTTTCAGAGCCGCGTCGTAGTTGCGGTCCCGAAGCGTCTTGTGCAACGGGGAGTCCTTCTCCCCCGATTCGTTCTCAGCCACGATCGCTCCGACGATGATCACCAACAGCAGGATCATCGATACCAACAGCACTCGTTTCATGAATGGCCTCCTTGGTAGCTTGGGCGTGCCGCTGACAGCTTAGCAAGGAAGCGGGAGGGGCCAAACGATTACGACCGCAAAAGTCAAGGGCAATGACGTGTCACAACTGCACGACATCCTGCCGCTCGCAACCCAGCTGCTCGTCGTGGGCGACTCCATGCGGATGCGGAATGTCGCGTCTCGGGTGGTATGGTTGGGGCAGTTCCCTGCCCCGCCGCAGTGTTTCAAGACCGCTCCTTATGGTGTTTCCCACACTCGGCGGATTGGCACAGCATAAAGGCGATCACCAAAGCCTGTACTGGTTTCACCGTCATAGAGCACTAGTCCGTGGGCAAAGCGCTCGCCAGCGGCTTTGGCCAGTTTACGCAAGCCGCGAAAATCGGTCTGGTTTACTGTCGCCGCTGCCTTGACCTCCACTCCGGCAACGGATCGAGTCCCTCGCTCAATAACGATGTCCACTTCCGCGTTGTCCCTGTCACGGAAGTGATAGAACGCCATGGGTGCATCATGCCAGCTTGCCTGTCTCCGCAGTTCCTGGAAGACGAACGTTTCCAGAAGCTGTCCAAGCAAGACACGGTCAGCTGCGAGCGAAGCGGTGCCCACACCCAGCATTGCCGCGGCAAGCCCAGTATCGCCGATATGTAGTTTTGGACTCTTGACCAGGCGGCTCAGACGATTACTGTGCCAGGGCGGGAGTCTTTCCAGGATAAAAAGCCTCTCGAGAAGCGAAATGTAGTCATCGATCGTCGGGCGACTGAGATGGAAGGGCGAGGCCAAATCGGTGAGGTTGAATAGTCGGGCTGTCTGTGAGGCCGCCGCGCTCAGAAGCCTTGGCAGAACGTCGAATGATCTGATGCGCGTCATGTCGCGCACGTCACGCTGGATATGTGCTTCAACATAATTGCGATACCATTCGGCTTGGCGCCGGGAGGTTGGGCGCATCAGGGCTGGGGGGAATCCACCTGCGACGATCCGTTCGATAAGCCGTTCACCGAGCCGCTCGGTCTGCCGCACCTCGAATCCATCCCCGAACAAGGCCCCCAGGAATCCAGTTTCTGAATATGAATCGGAAGGTGCTGATCGAGCAGCCAGTTCCTGTTGTGCCAGCGGATGTAGCCGAATGATTTGCATGCGTCCCGCCAGGGACTCGGACAAGGTTGGGATGAGCAGCACATTGGTGGAACCGGTGAGTATGAAACGGCCGGGCACCCGTCGGCGATCCACTTCCATCTTGAGAGCTTCGAACAGCTCCGGGACACGTTGTATCTCATCCAGGATGACGCGCTCGGGAAGGTCGGCAACAAAACCCATGGGATCGGCGCGAGCGCCGTCTCTTGCGACAGCATCGTCAAAGCTGATGTAGGTATAGTCTCGATGTTTCCGGGACACTCCCCAAGTGAGACGGTTGCCCTCCCAGGTCAGATGGTCGCCTCTCCATTTGAGGTAAGTCGGCGCATACGCAAATTGGGCGAGGGTTGTCTTGCCACACTGACGCGGGCCGTGGATCAGTACGACCGGCGAGTCTTCCAGCGCTTCCTCAAGGCGGCGCTCAACATAGCGTGGGTATAAGTGTGACTCAGGCATCGGCTGATCGTAACGTTTGATCTCGGCTGATTGCAAGGTTGGATTTCGGCCAAGTGAAGGTTGGGCTAGTAAAGGAGCTTAAATACCGGAAGAGCTGGGGCCGGACGCGACCGTTCTCAATCACGCTCCTCGCGGTCAAGTAACTGGTCTTGTACATGTCATTCACGGAGTTCATCCGCATGCTCGACGTGACCGCACCAGATTTCCCTACCCCAACGGACTTTCAGACTTCTGATGCTCTGAAACTTCAGAATTTCAGACTTCTGATATAAT
>JAPPDQ010000561.1 GCA_028875495.1 Chloroflexota bacterium | reverse complement strand
CTATGGAATACCTCGTGGAAGGCGCCGGAGAAGACCGCGTCCTCTACGGCTCCGACATGCCCCTGCTCGAACCGCGTCACCAGATCGCCAAGATCACCACCGCCGACCTCTCGGACGAGGCGAAGCGCAAGATACTCGGCCTCAACGCCATCCGCATACTGGGACTCGACCAATGACCGAAACGCCCGTCATAGACTTCCACGGCCACTCGGGGAAGTGGTCATCTCAGGGCGTTCTCGGGGGAACGCCGGACCATTTCGTCCAGGTGATGGACGCCGCAGGCGTCGATAAATTGGCCGTAAACTGCATCTTCTACGGCGACGCCCGACGGGGCAACGACGTGACCGCCGGCTACGTTCGAGCCTACCCCGACAGGTTCATCGGCGTGGGATTCGTAACCCCAAGATACCCGACAGAGGCGATCCCGGAGCTTGAACGCTGCTTCGGCGAGCTTGGATTCCGGTTCCTGAAGGTCTATCCGGTCTACTACGAGAAGCCATTGGATGACCCCGATTTCGACTTTATCTACGAGTGGTGCGACGAGCGTGGGATCGTCATCATGAGCCACTCTCAGTACGAGCACAAGACACGTCCCTACCGGTTTGCCCGACTCGCCGAGAGGTATCGGAACATCACATGGGTGCTCGCCCACTCCGGGAACACCATGGAGGGACAGATCGAGGCTGTCGAGGCGGCTCAGAGCGCGCCGAATGTCTACCTGGAAACATGCACGTCCCAGTCGGAGCACGGGACTATCGAGTTCCTGGTGGAGGGCGCGGGTGAGGACAGGGTGTTGTACGGGTCAGACCTGCCTATTCTCGACGCTCGATACCAAGTGGAAAGAATAGCCACGGCTGATATATCGGACGAGGCCAAGTGCAAGATACTGGGGCTGAACGCCATCAAGCTGCTGGGGCTGGACATGGCCGTTTCCTAGCGCTCGCCCACAAGCTACCCAATCCACAAGTACACCGACGAAACACTGAGGAGAAGAGATGGTCAGATCGCTTGAATCGCTGCACGAAGAGTACACCGCCAGGAACCCGAAGTCCCTTGCCCAGTGGGAGCGCAGTAGAGCCACGATGCCCGCTGGCGTCATCAAGGGGGCGTATATGCGCTCGCCCTTCCCGTTCTACGTCGATCACTCCGATGGGTGCCGCCTCACCGACATCGACGACAATGTCGTCATCGACTTCGGCTCGCACCACTCGGCGATGATCCTCGGCCACACGCATCCCGACGTGACGGCGGCGGTGCAGGGAGAGATAGAGCGCGGCCTCGGTCTCGGTAACCCCACCGATCTCGAGGCGGAGATTTCGGAAGAACTCGTTTGTCGCTTCCCCTCCATTGACAAGGTGCGGTTCACCAACTCCGGCACCGAGTCGTCGCTGCACGCCGCCCGGCTGATCCGCGCCAAGACGGGCAGGCCGAAGGTCGCCAAGTTCGAGGGGGCTTATCACGGCAGCCACGATGGCCTGGAACACAGCATAAGCCCGCCGATGGACGATGCAGGGCCGGCCGACTCTCCCGCGACCGTGCCCGCCAATCCCGGCGTAGCGCCCACCTCCGAGGACCTCGTCGTCATGCTGCCCTACAACGACCCGGAGTCGGTCGAGCTCATCCTGCGGGAGCACAAGGACGAGGTGGCGGGCGTCTTCTACGACGGCAAGCCGGGCATGTTGGACGTCCCGGACGAGTTCACACACTTTGTCCGCGACATCACCGCCGAGCTTGGCATGTACATGGTGATGGACGAGGTGGTCAGCTACCGCGTCGGACGTGCAGGCTATCAAGGGCTGGCAGGAGTCAAGCCCGATCTCACCATCTTCGGCAAGATCGTCGGGGGCGGGATGCCCGTCGGCGCTTTCGGCGGCGGCAACGAACTGATGGACCTCATGGACAACTCCGATGGCGCGCCCGTCCTCGCGCCGAGCGGGACGTTCTCCGGCAACAACTTCACGCTTGCGGCAGGACTCGCCACCATGCGCGCCCTGACCGACGAGGTCTACGATCATCTCGACTCCATCGGCAGTCGCCTCGCCATGAAGCTCGGCCCGGTCTTTGACGACGCGGGCTTACCCAACCAGGTCCTTGCGGTCGGCTCGGTAGTCAACGTCTACCTCACCGACAAGCCCGCGCGGGACTATCGGAGCTTCAGAAACCACGACACCGCGCTGTTCGAGCGCATCAGCCTCGCCGTTCACCTCAAGGGATACTCGCTCGGCGTGCCGCCCATGGCGATGATGCTCTCGTCGCCGATGACGAACGAGGACATCGACGGTCTGGTCGATGCGCTTGGAGAGGCGCTGTCAGAGGAGGACTGATCCAGTGTCGATCGGCGGCATAAGCCAGCGATTGACGAATGGGGGCGTTTCGTAGTCAAATAGGGCGAAGCGCGACCATCGGAGCTTTCCAGCATGGCGGTGAAGATACTCAGAATGCCCCGACTGCCGAGGCCCGGCAGGCCCCGGCCCAAGACGTGGCCGCGACGGTTCGTGCGGTGGTCGTGGCGCGTCCTGGAGATCGAGGGCGTGATTCTCGTGGCCATGCTGGTGGTCGGACTCGTGGCGGGCGGCATCCTGTACCAGTTCACCGATTTCTTTGGGAACAAGCCGCCCTACGAGTTCCAGAACATCGACGAGTTCGAATAGCGAGGGGTAGCTATAACCGAATACTTCTTGGGAAGGTCGGGAATTCAAGGGGATTCGGTATTGTCTCACGCGAGATAGGACGGTAGAGTATAGCCGTCAACGGATATTGAGTCGCGGGCAAGCATGGATGCCCGAACCGGTGTGTAAAGCCTGACAGATTCATGCGAGGTGCCAGATGTTTCAGTACAAGCCGCTAGAAAAGTCCGCTAAGAAAGAGTAGGACTACACTGGTCAGAGCCCAATACGGATTAAACTCCGGTTCATGGACTTCGTCCTCGTGCCCATCGAAAGGACGTATGACACGCTCGAACGTATCCCTGTGTTAGGCCGGCTCGTGTCGTTCAGCAGAACGTTTGTCACCGTGATCATTGCGGCCACACTGATATGTGCCGTTTTGATCTTCCTCGTTGCCATAGCCGCAGTCATTGCGGTGCAGCTCAGCGAATGGGCAGGCCCTACCTACTAAAGCGGACGCGAGGCCACGGAATACGGGGGAGATGTCGAGGGACGCGAAACGCGCCCTAGAGGGTGTCTAAAGAACTCCGTTCACCCTGAGCCTGTCGAAGGGTCGTTCATGGTTCGACAAGCTCACC
>JAPPDQ010000381.1 GCA_028875495.1 Chloroflexota bacterium | reverse complement strand
GACGGCGAAACGGCGGTCGACTACGTTCCCGTCAAGATCACCCAGTGGGAGCCGCAGATACGGAGCTACTAACGTCCTGTGTCAGAGATTCATCTAACAAAACAGCGCGTGAAAATCCCCTCTCCCGTCGTGGGAGAGGGCTAGGGTGAGGGTGATGTGTAATATCAAGACTATGTTGACTATCTACTAGCACACGAGGACAAAAGACATGGAAGCGACGCTGAGCGTCAAGAGGTACGACCCCGAGGCCAACCGCCAGGGCCCCTACTACCAGGAATTCGGCTTCGAGATCGACGACAACGCCACCGTGCTCGACGGTCTCATCAAGGTGCGCGAGGAGATTGACGGCTCGCTGGCCCTGCGATGCTCCTGCCGGAGCGCCATCTGCGGCTCGTGCGCCATGCGCGTGAATGGCCAGGCCATGCTCGCCTGCAACACCAAGATCGCCGACGTGCAGCCCTCGAACGGTGGGCCGGTCGTCGTCGAACCCGCAGGCAACATGGGCCTCGTCAAGGACCTCGTCGTCGAGTTCGACATCTTCTGGGACAAAGTGCGCGCCATCGAGCCGTGGCTCCAGCCGGAAGGCCCGGAGCCGGAGGCCGAGTACCTCGCGCCCAACGAAGACATGCTCCACCTCGCGGGCGTCATGTCCTGCATCATGTGCGGCGCGTGCGTCTCCGACTGCACGGTGCTTGAGGTCGACGACAACTTCCTCGGCCCCGCCGCCCTCGCGAAAGCCTACCGCTTCGTGGCCGACCCGAGAGACGACGCCGACAACGAGCGGCTGGGTGAGCTCAACGAGTACGGCGGCGTCTGGGACTGCACGCGGTGCATGCAGTGCGTGGAGGTCTGCCCAAAGGGCGTCGCGCCGATGGACCGCATCATGGCGATGCGCGATCAGGCGATGGAGGCGGGCTACACCAACACCTACGGCGCGAGGCACGCCAAGGCCTTCTCCGACTCCATCGAGCACAGCGGCACACTCGATGAACTCCGCCTCCCCATCAAGACCTTCGGCATGTTCAATATCAAGGAGATGATCAAGCTGGCCCCGGTCGGCATCAAGGCGCAGCTTGCGGGCAAGCGCCCACCCATCATCCATAAGAAGACCCCCGGCGTCGAGAACATCCGCCGCATATTCAAAAAAGCCGAGGACGATAAATGAAGTACGCCTTCTATCCGGGCTGCGTATCACGCGGCGCCGCGCCTGAGCTCTATGCCTCCACGATGGAGGTCGCCGGTCGGCTGGGCCTCGAACTTGACTATGAGCCGATGAAGACCGCGTCCTGCACCGGGTCCGGTGTCCTGCAGGAGAAGAACCAGCGCCTCGGCGATACCCTGAATGCTAGGACGTTCGCCCTTGCCGAACGCAGCGGACTGCCCCTGCTCGTCATCTGCAGCACCTGCCAGGGGGTGATGTCGCAGGCCAACAAGCGTCTCACGTCCGACGCCGACTACCTCGCTTCCGTAAACGAGGACCTCGCCGAAGAGGGCCTCGAATACAAGGGCACCGTCGAGCCGAAGCACCTCATGTGGGCGATCATCGAAGACATCGGCATCGACACGCTCAAGGCAACCGTGACGCGGCCCCTGACCGGCTTCAAGGTAGCTCCCTTCTACGGCTGCTACATCGTCAGGCCGTCGTCCGCCCTCGACTTCGACGACAACCCGGAGCGCAAGGACTCGCTGGAGCGCGTCATCGAGGCCGTCGGCGCGGAGGTCGTCGACTTCGACGGCAAGACCGCCTGCTGCGGCTTTCCCATCCTCACCATCAACCAGACCGCCTCGCTCACCATGGTCGCCAATCACACCGGCGAGGCCAAGCACAAGGGCGCGATGGCCATGGTCACGCCGTGCCCCCTGTGCCACCTCAACCTCGACGGCTACCAGCCGCAGGCCTCCAAGATACGCAGACAGCCCATCGACCTGCCGATCATCCACTTCCCCCAGATGCTCGGCCTCGCCATGGGCATCGACCCCCAGGCCATGCGCCTCAACAAGCACATCGTCTCCACCACCAAGCTCCTCTCCGCCATGGCCCTCACGCCGTAGGGGATGTCCCAAAATGCTCCGCTCAGCCTGAGCCTGTCGAAGGGTCGAATGGACACATTCTGCATGTGTCCCAGAGAGCGATTTATCCCCTCTCCCTTGACGGGAGAGGGCTAGGGTGAGGGTGATTACCTACCCCGCAAGACCACCGAACTTGACAATAACACACGGGAATGCCACAAAATGCCACACCATGCCACAAATTCACCCCTTTTCACTCCTGTGGCAGCGTCGCCCCAGCACCTAGAGCCCAGCACCCAGCACTTCCTGTCCCCGACTTGACGGCTAAGAACACTTGGTCTATCCTAACTCTACGTCCTCAATATCTCTTTCCATAGCAACTTGACCTCCCTCCAAAACAACCCCCCGACCATCCGCGAAGAGGCAGTCAATACTCTGTTTGCGGAAGTGCTCCGCGACCACGGGATAGATGCCCTTGCCGAACGTCGAAGGCGAGAGGGCATACCCGATGTCCTGGTCGAGCTGGGTGCGGGGAATACCGTCTTGATAGAGTGCAAATGGGAAGACGCCTCCGGCCCGTTGGAAAGCCAACTCGATAGGCGATTGGACGAGTTCCCCGAGATGATGGCTGCGATTGGGGTGCTCTATCCTCTGGACTTAAGGTACGTGAGAGACCCTCGTACCTGTCTCGAACGTGACCGGTTACTCCAGTGGTGGCTCCACGGCACTCGCGGCGAAGCGAGGTCCGATCGCCCCATTCGAATTGGCTCCGTGACCGATCTCGCCGACTATCTCCGAGTCCTTTCCCTGGAAGTCGAAGCTGCGGATCGCGTGGCCGCCGCCGCGAAGGTCATCGGGTATAGAGTTCAGCAGGCGGTGACGCAACTCTCGACTCATGCCCGGGCCCGACGTCGTGTCTCGGATCTCATTGCCGAGTCCGACCAGGAGAAAGACCGGGTGGCCGCTCGCGGCATCGGCTGTCTCGTCCTCTTTAACGCTCTTGCTTTCCACGACCGCTTAGCCAATGCCGGCGAGGAGGTAACGGGAGTTGAAGAGGCCCTGTCGGGCGGTATCAAGGGTCTCCGCGATACATGGCACTATATATGCGAGAACATCGACTACGTACCCGTATTCGAGCTTGCGCGTGACATCCTATTCATTCTCGATACCAGTCCACCTGAAGTGCAGGAACCGGTCCTCGCTCCCCTTCTCAGGGCAGTAAGAGAAACCCGCCATCTCGAAGGTC
>JAPPDQ010000287.1 GCA_028875495.1 Chloroflexota bacterium | reverse complement strand
CTCGCCTCATCCGGGAGACTCTCGAACACGTCGCGCTTGACGAGGGGAACGACGCTTGGCTTGCCACCCGTCTCAACGACGATCTGCGTATGGTCGGGCGTTCCGGGTCGTTGAACGGAGAGATTCAGCCACCAAGGTGCATACCGGGCAATGACTGCCGTTCGAGGACGGTCGCTGCGATTGGGCGCGACGCTGTGCCAAAGCCTGCTGTCGAAGAGGAGCACGTCGCCCGGCCTGCCCTGCGCGTTGATCTCGGTGGGATAAGGCGCGTCTCGGTCGACCCCGTTCTCGCCCGATGGATTCGTGGACGACCTGTGGCTGCCCGGCACCACCAGGGTCCCGCCCGTCTCCTCGGTGAAGGGGGAGAGCATGAAGATGGCGGTAACGTGCATCACGGCGTCTGAGTATGGCGCCGGAACGTGGGACGCGACCGTTTGGTTGAACGGCCAGTCGGAGTGCCAGTAACCCCGTGCATTGCCCGGATGGTTCATGACGGCGCCGACCGAAGACACCCGGACGTAAGGCCCAAAGATGCTCTCGCAGGGATCGACAATACGCCGGTCTGCGAGGTATCGCCCAAACTTGGGCACTTCGTTGATGAGGCCGCCGATGGAGGCAACGCCGGTCGCTCCGATGCGGTGCCCGCGTGCGCGAACGTTCGCCTGCATGTGTTCATTAACCCGTTGATTCTCTGAGACAGCCGCCTCGACCTCATTCAGGACATCATCCGTTTCGTCCTCAGGGATCACGCCCTGAAGAATGCAGAAGCCGTCCATATCGAGGCGTCGGAGTGTCTCTGACACGTTCATAAGTTACTCACCGCTATTGCAGCTTATTGCCGCCCAAATCATATCCATCAGCGTCGCGCAGTACAAGCAGAGCGTGAGGCGGTGACACACCCAAGCCCGTGGCGTTGTGTGCTGAGGAGAGAATCGGAGCACGTTCTCGGCTTTACACCGTCTTGTGCGATACCTTACACTCTGTATAGTCGAGTCAAGCAAATCTACCGTATGGGAGGTACCAAATGGCTAGAGGCGGACGACCCAAACGAGAACCACGGAAGTCAAAGAAAACGACGCCCAGCATGTCGAGTATCTCATCGGTCGGCATCGTGGCGACACCCGAGGTCGAGGTCATCAGGAAGAAGCGGAAGTCCAAGGAAGAAGACTTCTAGCAAGACCGCGATCATTGGATACGAAGAGGGGCAGACCGGTGTCTGCCCCCTTTGCTTTTTCCTGCAGATGCCCTACATCCGATTCTTCAAATCTCTGCGAGGCATTCGATGAAGTTGGACTACTCTTCCACCACACCGTCAACTTCAATTTCCTCAGCGTCGGCGGCCTCCGCCTCAGTCTCTTCTTCGGGGGGAGTGGGTGGCGGAATTGCAGCGAAGCAGTAATTATCGTCCCCACCGGCCAATAGCCGCTCGATGACCCCCGAAGACGTATCGCGAGGATAGGGGCTGAGTGACCACTTGTCCTCCAGTATCTTGCTGACCTCCTCTGCCGTCATGGGCTTGTTCTCATTGGCCAGCAGAACGCGAAAGACCGACTCCTTCAGGGGGGTGTCGGGCAGAAGGAAGTCCTTATCCTCGGCTGCGTGATAGGCCACCTGCTGAATCAGGTCCTCAGCATCCATGTCCTCGATGACATCGGCAGTCAACGACTGTCGCATGACATATCCCATCCGCGAGACGATCATCGGCTTGATAGCCCTGCCATGATCCCCCGCGCTGTCGACATCGATGTAGTACTCGGTCGCTTGTCCCTCGCTGCTTTCTGCCATGTGGTCTCCATCCTCACCTTGAAAAACTGAAATACATTTCTAGCACCAATGCGCCTACGGGTCAACGTTTTACGAGGGTATTCGCCTACGTTCCCATGTACGACAGAGCCATGGGCAGTCACACTCAAAGCTCAATGACGACTCGCTAAGAGGGTGTCTAAAAACTCTTCCGTTCACCCTGAACTTGTCGAAGGATCGAGGCGCCGTTCATGATTCGACAAGCTCACCACGAACGATTTCCAGACGACTCATTAGACACCCTCCATGCAGTGGGAACGCAGAGCGGTCCGGCACTGTCCTGTCGCCGCACCCCTGCCCCATCTCGTCAAAGAGCATGAAAAATGCCGCGTACTATCACATCGTCCAGATCTTGAGGAACAGTGCGAGGATCGAGCAGGACCCGCTCGGCGTCGATACGTCCAATAATTGGCGGAGTACTACGTCGCAAATTCGCCGCAAGAGCACTCGCGCCTCCGGGCATCTCCGTTGCGTCGATAGAGAGCAGGGAGGTCGGCAGCGTCTCTCCAGGAAGGCTGCCTCCTCCAACGGTCGACTCGCCGGGAACCACGGAGGTGGGACCGTCTATGGCCAGTCGCCATGATTCGGCGCGCTGGGCGAGAAACTCGGGCGACCGGGATATCATCTCCCAAATGGGAATTTTCGATGCGGCCTCATCCTTCAGATAGTGCAGCAGCGTGGCATTGAGAGCGGCAAGGCTCCCTTTGTCGATCCGAACGGCCCTCGCGAGGGGGTGTTCCGACACGACGTTTACCAATTCGCTCCTACCCACGATTATGCCTGCCTGCGGGCCGCCCAGCAGCTTGTCTCCCGAGAAAAACGCGAGCGATGCCCCGTCCCCAATGCTCTCCTGCGGCATCGGCTCATGGGCCAGTCCGAACCGCGCCGTATCGAGCAGGCAACCGCTGCCGAGGTCATGGAGCACGGGCACGCCCGAACGAGCGCCTAGCTCAACCAACTCGGCGAGCGTCGGCATGTGCGTGAAACCCATGACCCGAAAATTACTGGCGTGAACGGACAGGATGGCGCCGGTGTCTTCGGTGATCGCCGCCTCGTAGTCCCGCGCGTAGGTCTTGTTGGTCGTCCCCACCTCGACGAGGGTCGCGCCACTCTGCCGCAGCACATCGGGGATGCGAAATCCGCCCCCTATCTCTACCGCCTCACCACGCGAAACGATCACCTCTTTGCCGTTCGCAACGGCGGCCAGACCCAATAGCACAGCCGACGCGTTGTTGTTGACGACCAGCGCACCCTCCGCGCCTGTGAGTTGGCAAAGCAGTTGAGCCACCCTGCCCTGCCTTGAACCTCTGCGTCCGGTTTCCAGATCGAACTCCAGGTCGCCGTAGCCCTCGTTGGCCGCGCGCATCGCTTCCATGGCATCGTCGCTCAACGGAGCGCGCCCCAAGTTTGTGTGCAGTATCACTCCGGTCGCATTGATGACCGGGCTTGGCATG
>JAPPDQ010000525.1:3018-3276 GCA_028875495.1 Chloroflexota bacterium | reverse complement strand
GCCGATCAGGGTCACCATCCCGCCCAGCAGGGAAGCGAACGCCAACGGCATCAGTACGATCGAAGGTGATCTACGTGCACACCTGGCAAGCTGAATCGAAACGTGCATCATCAAGGACAGCGCAGCCACATTGTTGATGACCATCGAGAGCATTGCGGAAAGCGCCGTTAGAGAACCAACCTGCGCCACGGCGTTTTTCCCGCTCCTCGCCAGCAGCCGCACGAGGACCGACAACGCCCCGGACCGTTGAACTGCCCG
>JAPPDQ010000525.1:0-3008 GCA_028875495.1 Chloroflexota bacterium | reverse complement strand
AACCAGCACCGCTCCCACCGTAACGACCGCGGGATGGCCCAGCCCCGCAAACGCCTCCGCACCGGGAATGATCCCGACCACCGTCAGCGCCAGCAGCGATAGCAACGCTACGATGTCGTAGTGAATTCGGCCGTGAATGAACAGCCCGAGGGTCAGGGCAAGGATGACAAAAAATATAATTTGATCATTCATGCCAGCGTTCGCCAAGCCATTGGAGAAAACTCCGCTGCATCATCTCTTCCCTGCCCGCAGCCAAAACAGTTCGCAGGATGCTGCATGATATAATCTCGCCCATTCTTGAATCAACGCAGCCATGGAGAGAACCCAATGAACCTAGCCCAAAAGGTCGCCCTCGTAACCGGCGGCAGCGGCGTGCTCGGAGGGCGCATCTGCATCGCCCTAGCCGATGCGGGCGTTAACCTCGCGGTCGGATACGCCAAGAACCCCGACAAGGCCGTCAAGGTCGCCGAGGATATGCGCGCCCGGGGCGTTCGTGCCATTCCCGTAGCCTGCGATGTGACCGACCTCGACCAGATCAGGGCCGCCATAGCCACCACGGTCAACGAGTTCGGCGGAGTCCACATCCTCGTGAACGAC
This sequence comes from Chloroflexota bacterium, assembly GCA_028875495.1. GTDB lineage: Bacteria > Chloroflexota > Dehalococcoidia > Lucifugimonadales > VXLM01 > VXLM01. The sequence goes on along the minus strand of JAPPDQ010000525.1, from coordinate 2,411 downwards.
GGCGCGTTCAACAAAGCCATCGACTTCACCGACATCGACGGCCTGACCTACGAACTCTGGGACAAGATCATCGACATCAACCTTTCCGGCCCCATGCGGACCATCAAGGAGATCGTCGAGCCTATGCGCGTGTCCGGCGGAGGCAAAATCGTCAACATCTCCTCCGTCGCCGGTCTCGGACCCAACGGCTCCTCCATCGCATACGCCGTCTCCAAGGCCGGCCTCAACCACCTCACCAAGTGCATGGCACGAGGTCTCGCCCCCGACATCCTCGTCAACTGCGTCGCCCCCGGCTACCTCGAAGGCACCCTCATGTCGTCCAACCTCACCCCTGAGCATCGCAAGACAGCCGTCGCCGGAGCAGTCCTCCAAAAGGCCGCCGACAAGGACGACATCGCCCGCCAGGTCGTCGAGTTCTGCCGCTCCGACACCACCACGGGTCAGACGCTGGTCATCGACTCGGGTCGTGTTTTTCATTAGCCATCTGCAACGTGAGTGGGAAACCTGTCAAACTCAGGCGTGGTATCATAACCATACCTAAGTGCGCTCACCTTAGGGCCGAAGACTACACCACTATCATCACTATCGAGCCGGGAAAGCGATCAGGCAAGCCTTGTATCCGCGGCCTGCGCATCACCGTCTACGACGTACTGGAGTATCTCGCATCAGGCATGTCCGAGGACGACATCCTCGCTGACTTCCCCGACCTAACGCGAGAAGACATCCGGGCCTGTTTGGCATTTGCGGCCGATAGGGAGCGTCGTCTGGTGTCGCTTCCACCGACATGAGGCTGCTGTTCGATCAGAACCTGTCGCCGCACCTTCAAGAGACTTTTTCACACTTATTCCCCGAATCCATCCACGTCAGAACTGTAGGACTTGAGTCCGCCGATGATGTCGCAATCTGGGAATTTGCTAGAGAGAATGATTTCTCAATAGTCACGAGAGACTCTGACTTTAGGCAACTGAGCTTTACGCATGGACACCCACCCAAAGTTATTTGGATTCGGCGTGGCAACTGCTCCACCTCTGAGATTGAATCCATATTGAGAAGCAGAGTTCCTGATCTGCTCGCCTTCTTTCAAGACGAACAGGGCGCTTTCCTGGCACTGTCCTAATCTGTTTTCAATGCCTCCTTTGTCTATGGACCACTAAGGCCACCCTCTCTGTTCCTCTACCTGATGCACCCGCCCCCACTCTTCCGGTACCATAGATACATAGCACCGCTCCCACCGGAGGCACCGAATTGACCACAGTAGAAGGCCAGTATGACATCGTGATCGCGGGACAGGGCGCGGCAGGGTTCGCCGCGGCTCTTTATGCAGCCAGGTACCAGACCAAGCCCGTCGTCATCGGCGAGACCTTCGGAGGCGAGACCGCCATCGGGGGCTCCATCGAGAACTACCCTGGATACGTCGACATCGACGGCTTCGACCTCATGATGCACTTCAGAGATCAGGTCGTGAAATACGACGTGCCCATCGTGGACGACAAGGTAACCAAGGTCGTCGGGGTCGAGGGCTGCTACGAAGTCGAGACCGAGTACAGCGGCACGTACCAGACACAGACCGTCATCCTGGCCATAGGTCGCGAGCGACGCAAGCTCGGACTCCCGAACGAGGAGGAGTGGACCGGCAAGGGCGTCTCGTTCTGCTCAGTCTGCGACGCCCCCCTTCACAAGGACAACGTCGTGGCCGTCGTCGGAGGCGGCAACGCCGCCGCCGAGGGCGCAGTCCTGCTCGCCAAGTACGCAACGCAGGTCTATCTCATCTACCGGGGCTCCGAGTTCTTCCGGCCTGAGCGCATCATTGTCGATGAGCTGAACCGCACGCCCAACGTCACCCAGCTGCTGGAAACGAACGTCGTGGAGCTGCAGGGAACGGACGACCTCGAGGGCATCCGTATCGACAGGCCGTACAACGGTTCCGACGAGCTGACGGTCGACGGCATCTTCATTGAGATTGGAGCCGACCCGCGCGCCGACATCCCCAAGGAACTCGGCATGAATCTCAATGACGAGGACGAGGTGATCGTGGATACGGCGATGCGCACCAACATACCGGGCATCTTCGCCGCCGGCGACCTGACCAACGCGTCCGGCGACCTCAAGCAGACCATCACCGCCGCCGCTCAGGGTGCCATAGCGGCCTCAGCCGCCTACAAGTACATCATGGAGCACCCGGCAGCCTGCCCATGGCACGCCGCGGCACCTCCCCAAGAAGAGGCCGTCACTGCCTAGACGGATGGATAAAGGACCTTAGTCACCTTGAGTAAAGGACCCCCTCTCCCGTCGTGGGAGAGGGCTGGGGTGAGGGTGTTCGCCCCTCGCAAGCGCTGCAACATCCCGTTCACCATGAGCCTGTCGATTGGTGAAATAGAACGCTCCGAAGATCACTGCGATATCTCGGCGAT
>JAPPDQ010000075.1 GCA_028875495.1 Chloroflexota bacterium | reverse complement strand
CCCAGACGATGGGCCGGTTAAGGGCGTGCTCGGTCGCTGGCGGCAAGCGAGCGCTCCTTCGGACATGCAATGGGTGGCCGACGTCGTCGAGCGTGTCAACGATCTCCTTAAGGATGATCGACATGCCGCCATTGGGCCGAGCTACTTCATGAAGGACAGGCTCGACGACGCAATGGTCGAGCGCATCTGGAAACACAGTGTTCTCCCCTACATAGAGGAACGGCGGTTTGGGGGAGACGAAGTGTCGGACGAATTCGATCTCGATAAGCTCAAGAGCAGCGCTAGACCTCGCGATGGTTCTGAGGACGGAATAGAGGGCGCGGAGAGTGAAGACGGCGGCGAGAGCGATGCGTCAGATTGACCTTCAGGAGTACCAGCAGAGGGAAATATCCCTCTCTGACGCTCATCGCGACACGCTGCTGAGTGAGAAGAAAGCGCTAAATCTCACCATCGAACCCGTCATGGGGAGGGAGGGCACGTACACCCTCAGGCCCGGTTCCACCGTCGGGGCGGTGGAAATCGGCGACCTTTCGGTGCTCATACAGCCCAAAATCGGCATCCCTCAGCTGTTGTCGCTGGCGTGCTATGCCATGGGCGTGTTCAAGTCACAAAAAGAGCGGCTATTCGACTTCAAAGAAGAAGCTGAGACTCCACCGGACACACTTGCCCTCGCGCTTCACGCAGCGGCGCGAAGAGCGTTTTCGCGTGGGCTTCTCCACGGCTATCGCACGGAGGAAGAGGCGCTGCACACCGTGCGAGGGCGAATCAGGTTCGCCGATCAGATACGGCAGAGGTTCGGCATTCCCCTGCCCATCGAGGTGCGCTACGACGAGTTCACCGACGACATCACGGAAAATCAACTCGTGAAGGCCGCCGTTGCACGGCTCGGCGGGATGCGTCTCCGCTCAAGGCAGGCACGCCGGAATCTAGGGTGGATCGCGGCGACGCTCGAGAACGTTTCGCCCGTAGAGTTTGCTCCGAAGGATGTACCGGAAGTCACCTTCGACCGGCTCAACGAGCACTACCGCGGCGTCGTGGGGCTGTCGCGCTTGATTCTGCGGCACAGCGCGTTTGAATCCAAGCGCGGGGAAGTTCGGGCGACGGGGTTTCTCATGGACATGAATGTGCTCTTCCAAAAGTTTGTTACGGTGGCGCTCCGGGAGGCGCTGGGAGTGTCCGATCCTGTCTTCTTGGAAGAGAACATTGACACTCTCGATAAAGTAGGCAAGGTTAAGCTAAAGCCAGATCTCACTTGGTGGGAAGGCAGCGAGTGCATTTTTGTGGGCGACGCGAAGTACAAGCGCATCGAGAATGAGAGCGTGCCCAATGCCGACCTGTACCAGTTGCACGCCTATGTAACCGCACTCGATCTACCTGGCGGACTGCTGATTTACGCACAGGGTGAGGGGGAAACGGCGACGTACACTGTCCGAAATTCCCACAAGCGATTGGATGTCGTCGCGCTCGACCTAAGGGGCTCGCTCGATGCTGTGCTGAAGCGCATCGACGGTATAGCAGGGAGTGTGAAGGCACTGCGTGATGAGTTTCGAGTGGTTCGTCCCGCCGCGTGAGTTTGTTTGAGGAGAAGCGCTACCCCGCGTCCTTGAGGCCGAAGCCGGTTATGGGGACGAGGACGCGCTCGTTGGGTTGGATGATTCCCTGCTCGACCAGTTGTGCGAGGCCGGCGAAGGCGGCGGCTGAGGTGGGTTCTCCATAGATTCCCTCGGTCTGGGCGAGGGTGTCACGCCACGAGAGGATGTCGTTTTCCTCGACGGCAGTTGCTGTGCCGTCGGTCGTCTTGATGGCCGTCACGATTTCTTCGAGGCGTGCCGGAGCTCCGACGGCGATGCCTCCAGCTACAGTGGTTTCGACAGGTGGCGCGTCAGTAAGGTCCTGGAATGCCGCTACTATCGGCATGACGCTCTTGGCCTGCACGGCGTGAAGACGGGGAATATCCGCGATGTGCCCTCCCCTTTTGAGTTCGGAGAACCCCTTGAGCGCGCCGAGCAGCAGCGATCCGTTGCCGACCGGCATGACGATGTGGTTTGGCATAGTCTCACCAGACTGGTGGAAGATTTCGTAGGCGAACAGCTTTGTTCCCTCGACGAAGTAGGGGCTGAGTACGTGGGAGGCGTACACCAGACTGTGCTCGGTCGCGTACTCTACGGCGGCGGCGGTCGTCGCCTCACGCGGGCCGGGGATGGAGTGGACCTGCGCGCCATAGGCGACGATCTGCCTGAGCTTGGCCTGAGGGGCGGACGACGGAGCGAAAATGTGGGCCTTCATGCCGGCACGTGCAGCGTATGCTGAGACGGACGCTCCCGCGTTTCCCGATGAGTCTTCCACGACCTCGGACACGCCGTGCTGCCTGGCCGAGGCTATCACGACGGCCGTGCCCCGGTCCTTGAAGGAGCCGGTCGGGTTGATGTATTCCAGCTTGGCACTGAGCGACCGTATGCCCAACCTAGACGCGAACGCCGGTAAATCGACGATCGGCGTATTCCCCTCGCCTAAGGTGGCGGAGTCCAAGAATTGCCTGGGCACCGGCATCGGCGGAATTGCGCTGGCGTAGTCGTGGCCGGGGTAGTCGACTTCCAACGGACTCTCGCAATCGAGGCATGTCAGTGTTGTCATGTCAGCGCAGAGGGAGATGGTGCACTCGGCACAGCGCAGGGTCGGCTCGGTCATAAGAGTTTCCAATGGGACGTGTTGGGCATCGTCCGGTAGAATACCATACGGTTCCTGGGTACTCTCGAATGCCACCAGATCAGGACACTATGAGCGGTTCGGAAGGAGCGAGAATGCAATCCGAAGAATTCGTCAGTGCTATTGAGACCTTGGCGGTAAGCGTGGACGCGTTTCACCGGAGGTTCGATATTCCTCAGATAGATATGGCAAGTGTCGATGGGACGCTCGACGCCCTCAGACAGAGGCTGTCCCTGCTCGACGAAGAGGTGGGTGAACACGCGCGTGCGCTCAATCGGGGGGAAATCGAGGATGCCGTGAAGGAGGCGGTTGATGTGGCTTACATAGCCTTGGGGACGATTCATCGACTGGGAACGGACGGCCTTGCCGCCTGCCATGAGGTAGCTCGAAAGAATGACGCCAAATCGCCGTCGGCATATAGCAAACGGTCCGCTACGGGTAAGGTGCTGATGGACTGATTAGCACGTCCATCCAGATAGCAGTCCGAAATCTTTGAAATGATTTGCGGTTTTACACTGAAAGGGCGGGGTTGAAACCCGCCCTTACCAAGTCGCAGTCCCGTTAATTTTCAATACCACAAATGCGGTAC
>JAPPDQ010000444.1 GCA_028875495.1 Chloroflexota bacterium | reverse complement strand
GTTGGCCGACTGAGGCCCACCAAGCACCACAATGAGGTCAACTTCTTCTAATGCCGGTGGATCGAACACCTCGAAATCGGGAGCACCCTCAAAAACGTTGAGAGGCCTAAACTCGAAACCTCGTTCAACGAGAACTGTCGTATAGTTTTCGGCCAGGGTCTCAGGCTCGGCATGGCGGACTATCAGAGCGAGTTTCGACATAGGATTTACTGCCTAGACTTTGCGTGAGGTAATCCACTCGAATACGAGAATGTTCGCATGTTCACCATACCGGCATTCTATATCAGATTGTCGACAGGTCTAAACGGTGCGGTACCCCTCTATACCGCACTGTTCACTCACTATCAATATGATATCTTCCCCCACAACCCCCATCCGAGGTCACCCCATGAAAGAACTGCCGCTCGGCAAGCTCTACTACGAGATCAGCAGGCACAACCCTCCCGCCCTTTCTATCCGACCGGGAGAGACCGTCCGCATCGAGACCGAAGACACCTTCAACGGTCTCATCCGCAAAGAGGGCGACCGCCGCGACCTCGCGAAGAAGCCGCAGGGTAACCCACAGTCGGGCCCCATATGGGTCGAGGGCGCCGAAAAGGGCGACACCCTCGTCGTCCACATCGAGAAGATCGAGGCTCGCGTCGGTCAGGCTGCCAACGACATGACGTGGGCCCGGCGGGGCCTCGCCGAGTTCCTAGGCCACGACATTCCTGTCAACACCCGCATCGCGCCCGTCCGCGACGGCAAAGTCTGGTGGAGTCCTAACGTGGCCCTGCCCTACCGCCCTATGATCGGAACCATCGGATGCGCCCCCGACTTCGGTAGCCCCACAACCAGCCCCGCTGGTGACTACGGCGGCAACATGGACATCAAGGAGGTGACCGACGGCAACACCGTCTACCTACCCGTTTACGTCGAGGGAGCGCTCCTCCACCTCGGCGACGCTCATGCAGCGCAAGGCGACGGCGAACTGTGCGGTACGGCCCTCGAAATGCCGGCAACCGTCACAATGACCATCGACCTGCTAAAGAGTCAAACGATTCAACGACCTCGTATCCGCTCCCGTGACGAGATCATGACCGTCGCCACCGGTCGCCCGATGGAACGCTCCGTCGCCCAGGCTTACTCCGACCTCATCCTCTGGATGGAAGAGGAATTCGGCGTCCCTCGATGGGACGGCCTCAGCCTCTGCACTATGGTTGGCGAGATTTCCGTCGGCTACCACTTCATCGGCACCGTAGCCGCCAAGATCAAACTTGAGTACGTCCACGCCGCCGCAAGGTAGTGACATATGATTCCTCTTTCCTAGCATCAGAGAAAATTCCGATTTGACATACTCGAACATGTAATCTACTATGAGTCTCGGTCTGAACGTCACTTGACCGAACTGCCCAATCGGAGTGTCAGGATTTGTCAGGAAATGTCAGGTTAAATAAGACCTTCTCGTACTTACTGCTCCCTCAGTCCTGCGTCATGAATTCCAAGCGATACGCAATAGTCATTACTTTCTCTCCCTCATGAACCTCCCCGCCACATTCAGAGAACCGGAAGTCACCGTCAAGGCGCGAAAGTACGGCAGCCTTCTCAGTCGGTACATGCTCCCCCAGCTTCCTTGGGTCATCACGCTCGGCATCTTGCTCTTCACTAGCCTGGGCCTTCAGCTCGTCTTGCCCCAGATCATCCGCTACTTCATCGACGAGGCGCAGAAAGCCAGCCCCCTCGAACGTCTCACCGCCGCGGCCGTCCTCTTCATCGTCGTCACCATGATCCAGCAGGTCGTCCAGGTCTTCGCAACCTACTTCTCCGAGCGCGTCGGCTGGACCGCCACCAACAACATCCGCGAGGACTTGGCCGAGCACGCCCTGTCCCTCGACATGGCATACCACAACGAACACACCCCCGGCGAGATGATCGAGCGCGTCGACGGCGACCCCAACGAGCTTGGCACCTTCTTCTCCCTCTTCATCTTCGAAATGCTCGGCAGCCTCATACTGCTGATCGGCATCCTCGCGCTCCTTCTGAGGGAAGACTGGCGAGCTGGCCTGACCTTGGGTGTCTTCGTTGGCGGGGGCATGTTCATTCTGACCAGCATCCGCACCATCGCCGTCCCCTACTGGAAAGCCAATCGCGAGGCCAGCGCCGATACCTTCGGCTTCCTCGAAGAGCGACTCTCCGGCACTGAGGACATCCGCTCGAACGACGCCAAACCCTACGTTATGCTCCGCTTCCACGAGCTCATGCGTAACTGGTATCAGAAGGCCCTCAAGGCCGGCGTGATGAGCAGCGTCATGTTCAGCACTACCATGTTCATGTTCGGTGTCGGCAGCGCCATATCCCTCTCTCTCGGCGCATATCTGTATTTTGGTGACTGGATCACGCTCGGCACCGTCTACCTGATCTTCCACTACACCCAGATGCTCGTCATGCCCATCAACCGCTTCACCCAGCAGCTCGACAACTTCCAGCGGGCCACGGCGGCCATCGCCCGCATCGTGGAACTGGATAGCGTACGCAAGACCATCCTCGACCCTCCCGCCCATGACAGCGTTGCGCTGCGAGACGGGGCCCCTCTGTCCATGGACTTCGACGGCGTGACCTTCGCTTACGGCGAAGAACCTGTCCTGCACAACGTCTCACTCGACCTCAAGCCAGGACGAGTGTTGGGACTGCTCGGCCGCACCGGCAGCGGCAAAACGACCATGACCCGCCTCCTCTTTCGCCTCTACGACCCGACCACCGGCGTCGTCAGAGTCGGCGGTGAGGACATCCGCCGGATGCCCATCGATCAGCTGCGTCGGCATATCTCGATGGTGACGCAGGACGTACGCCTCTTCCACGGCACGGTCCGAGACAATCTCACCTTCTTCGACGATTCCATCAGTGACGAGCGGCTCCTGGACGTGATCGGCGAACTTGGAATGCGCGAGTGGATCGAGTCCCTGCCCGACGGCCTCAATACTCGTCTTCTTGCCGAGGGCGCGGGCCTGTCCGCGGGCGAGGCGCAGCTTCTGGCCTTCGCGCGCGTGTTCCTCGCCGGGTCAGGCTTACTCATTCTCGACGAGGCCTCGTCCCGCCTTGACCGCAGCACGGAGCAGATGATTGAGCGTGCCGTCGACCGCCTCGTCAAGGACCGCACCGTCATCGTCATCGCCCACCATCTCGTCACCATCCGCCGCTGCGACGAGATCGCAATCCTCGAACAGGGCCGCGTCGTAGAGCACGGCGAGCGTGAGGCGCTTGCCAAAGACCCGACGACGCAGTTCCACCGCCTTCTGCAGACCGGACTCGAAGAGGTGCTGACGTG
>JAPPDQ010000486.1 GCA_028875495.1 Chloroflexota bacterium | reverse complement strand
CCTGAAGTTGGTTATCATCTGGGGAAGGCCGGCGGCGTAGATCGGTATCAGGCGTTCCCATTACCATTTGACCACAAGGAGTCCTATTCAAAAATGCCCGGCGAAAACGTCTATGAAAGACTTGGAGTTCGGAGAATCATCAACGCCGCATCCTGGCGGACGAACGTGGGCGGGAGCCTCATGCCACCCCCCGTCCGGCACGCAATGGACGAGGCGGCGCAGTGGTTCGTCGATCTCGCGGAACTGAACGCGCGGGCCGGAGAGACGATTGCCCGGCTGACCGGCGCGGAGGCCGGAATGGTCACGGCAGGCTCGGCGGCCGGGATGATGCTCGAGGCTGCTGCCTGCATGGCGGGCGACGATCCCGCCAAGATCGACCGTCTTCCCGACACCACGGGCATGAAGAACGAGATCGTCATTCACCGCTTCCAGCGGGTGACATACGACCGCTGCTTCCGAGCGGCGGGGGCGAAGCTGGTGGAGATCGGCGACGGGGGCGGCGCGTTCGAGTGGGAGCTTGAGGCCGCCATCAATGAGCGCACCGCTGCCGTGGCCTACATCTTCGCAATGCCGCAGACCGGCTCAATTCCCCTCCCTAGGGTAGTCGAGATCGCCCACGAGCGGGGAGTGCCCGTCATCGTCGATGCCGCGGCCATGCTGCCCCCCGTGGAGAACCTGACTCGCTACGTCGATATGGGCGCCGACTTGGTCAGCTTCAGCGGAGGAAAGGGCGTCCTCGGCCCGCAGTCGACCGGCATCCTCTGCGGACGGGCCGACCTCATCGAGGCGGCGTCCATGAACGGCGCACCGAACCAAGGGGTGGGCCGAACGGCGAAGGTTTGCAAGGAGGAGATCGCCGGACTGGTCACGGCCCTTCAGCTTTTCGTAGACACCGACCACGACGCCCAATCGGCCCGCTGGATCGCCATGTGCGAGAACATGGCCTCGGAGATCGGACGCATCCCCGGCCTCCGTGCCGTGTACTTCCCCGCAAGGCCCGAGCTTGACGAGTTCGAGAGCGCAACGCCGCGTGTCTACGTCTATGTGGAAGACGATTCCGGCCTCAACATTGCAGACGTAGAAGAGGCCCTGAAGCAGGGCGATCCGCCGGTGTACTGCTATCCGGGAGAGCACGGACGCGCCGTCGGTCTCAGCCCGGTCAACCTCATGGACGGCGAGGACGACGCGATAATTCGCCGCTTCCGAGAGGTCGCATCCGCAACCTGAATGGAGTCCCCTCTCCCGTCGTGGGAGAGGGCTAGGGTGAGGGTAACTCCCCTCGGACACGCCCATACACTCTATACGACGAACTTCAAAGTCTGAACACTAAGACGACTCCGCTGCTTCCTCGCCTGCATCCGCCTCCTCTGCATCGGCAGAGTCCGTATCGGCCTTGTCAACGTCGTCCGTGCCTGAGTCTGTGTCTTCGGGTTCCGTTTCCTCCGCCTCGCACTCGGTCTTGTCCGATGCCATCAGGATAGACTCGAAGAAGTCCGAGGCGCGCATGATCTGGTTCTCCTGCCTCAGGATGATTCCCTTGACGCGCGGTACGTAGTCGTTCACCCAACGTTCGTCTGTTCGGAAGGCCTCCCGCGCCTCCTCGAAGTGCGCGAAGTCCCGGTAGGCCCAAATATGCACCACCTTGTTCAGCGCGCCGATGTCCGTGTAGTACCAGCCAGCCAGCTTGATGCCGTAAGTCTCGCGCACGGGCAGAGCAATCTCTCGAACGGCCGCCATGTACTCCGGGGTCTTGCCCATCGCGATGTCGTACGTGCGCATGTCGTAGATCAAAGGGTTGTCTCCTTATGGGTTACTTTCATCGCATTGTCGCACGTTACATTGTACGCGCAACGCTTCCGATCTCGCGCTGCAGCTTGGCCTCGACGCCCTCCACCGTTTCGGGGTTGGGCGGCCAGTCGGCAGGCGGCACGTGGGAGAGCCGCAACAGGAATCTCGCGAGGTATCCGACATACTCCTTCAACTCCCTCGTCCGCACCTTGTCGACGGTATCCCACGGTTCGGCCCGGTAGTTCGTGTCGGCATATCGTCCGACGAACCTCCATCGCCAGAGGATTGCGTAGGGAATCGCGCTTCGGGCGAACGAGAATCCGTCGTTCGTGTGGTCGAGCATCGGCATGACGTGGCACTTCAGCCCCTCGTCCATCTCGTCCAGTTTCGCCTGCACGAGCCCCCTCAGGTGGGGGAACTGCAGGACGACTCCCTTCATAGGCCCTGCAGATAGCTCGTCCAGGTTCACAACGAACCTCGGTTCGGGTTCGGGGCCGTAATGCTGCCGGACGTATGCGGCGGAACCCTGGTGGTTCTGCTCCTCGCCGCTCCAAGTGCAGAATCGGATGCCCATGCCTGGAGCTATGCCAAGCTCCCTCTGCACACCGGCAAGCAGCCGCATGGTCTCCAGCAGGACGACTAGACCGGAGCCGTCGTCCACTGCTCCGGGCGATCCCATGTACGTGTCCTGGTGAGCTCCCAGCACGAGCGACTCGCCGGGCCACTCCGCACCGGGAAGGTCGGCTACCGTATTCCAGCACGGCGCTGTGAACGCCCTGCTCTCGACGCGAAGGGCGAACATCCCGCCGGCCGCCCTCCGAAGCCTGACCCCGTCCTCGCGGTGGGTCTGCACCGTCGGAAGCGGGTGGGGGAGCACGTCGCCCGCCTTCTCGTTCCACCGCTTGTCCGTGGCGCGAACGGTCTCCACGTGGCCTCCCGCCGTCGGCTCAACCGCTATGGCGGCCACGCACCCTGCCGCCGCGAGGACGCGAAGACGGTCCGGCAGGGGAATGCGGTCGCTGAAAGGCTCGTCCGCGTTTTGCACCACGGCGATCCTGCCCGGAAGGCCGTCCGCGCAGGCCTCGATCTCGTGCGGCATTCCAAAGCCCACGTCGACGAGCGGGGCGGTCATGTCTACCGGAGGACAGTGGATCATGGGAACTAGCGAGATGGGCCTGTCGTCCTCCACGATGCGGCCCTCGCAGTCAGAGTAGTCCCACGCCTTGAGTTCAAATTCCTCCAATCGCGGGTCGCTCAACCCGAACTCCTCGAACCGGTTCCTGATGTACCGTGCCGCCGCCACGTCGCCCGGGGTGCCCGCCCAGCGCGGGCCGATGCGCTCGCATATCTCGTAGAGGTGCTCGTCGAGCCGTGAGCCGACGAAGGCCTCGCCCATCAGCCACTTGTCGACGGTCTTCCAGTCCGGGTTTGAGGTCATGGGATTAGAAAGTATTGCATGGGGAGTTCGTTGATGCAGGCTAATGATAAGGGGTGTTTCGGCGTTCGTACAGTCGGGG
>JAPPDQ010000519.1 GCA_028875495.1 Chloroflexota bacterium | reverse complement strand
CGTATCGCCTTGCATACCTGGCGACCGTGGTTGATGAGGTACAGGTGAAAGGCGAACACGTCCTCCGGGTCGACCATCGGCTCGAGAATGTCGTGGGCCTGGTCGGCTGACACCTTGGGTCCGATGAGGCCGAGCCGTCGAGCGACCCTGTAGATGTGGGTATCGACCGGCATGGCGGGAAGGCCTAGCGAGAAACAGAGGATGATGGCCGCCGTCTTGGGGCCGATGCCGTTGAAGCGCTTGAGCCAGTCCTTCGCATCGTCGAGGGGCATCTCGGCGAGGAACGACAGGTCAAACGAACCGACCTCGTCATGGACCTCATTCAGTACCTGCTTGATGCGGGGCGCTTTGACGCGAAATAGTCCGGCCCGGCGGATTGCTTTCTCGATGTCGGCCACGTCCGCCGCCGCGATGGCCTCCAGGGAGCCAAACGTGTCCATGAGGTTCTTGAAGGCCCGCTCAGAGTTGATGTCCGATGTGTGTTGCGAGAGGATCGTGTAGACGAGCTCCGAGGCGGGGTCGTAGCGCGGCTCCCAGTGGAACGGGCCGTACTCGGGACTGAGGGCGTCCATTACCTCGACTGCCGACATGCGCTTGACTCTGGGAGTCACAGAAAGACCTCGAAGGGGGAGTGGCGACAGCCCCGAAAAACCGCCGTCGCAAGGCGCAGTATCGCACTTGGACTGAGCCTTGACAAACGATACGGGACTCGATTATTTTCCGTGCCTGCTAACGCGCTTCACATTCGCCTCGTTTTATTGGGAACCACTCCCCGCCGGACATTCTAACCGCCGTGACGCTCCCCGACCTCCTAACCGACCTGACCGACGCGGAAAAGCCCGTGACGTATTCGGGCCTTCTGCAACTTACCGATCTGCCGGTCGAGGGTCTGTCAGAGCTTAAGATCGCCTGGCCAAAGCTGTCGACCGAACGCAGGCGCGAGGTCGTTCGAAAGCTCATCGAGCTGGCCGACGACAACGTCGAACTCGACTTCAACTCGGTGTTCAAGTCGTGCCTATCGGACGACGACGACACGATACGGGAAATGGCGGCGAAGGGCCTGTGGGAGACGGAGGACCGGGCGATGATCCGTCCGCTCGTCAAGCTGCTGGAAAACGATGCCTGCGCCGAGGTGCGGGCGTCTGCCGCCATGTCGCTCAAGAACTTCGCGGTGATGGCGCAGAACGGCAAGCTGCTCTCCCGGGACGGAGACCGTATACGTCAGGCGCTACTGGTGGCGGTCAACAGCCCGACGGAGGACATCGACGTGCGCAGGAGGGCGATCGAGGCGGTGGCGAGCTTCAACACCTCGGAGACCAACGACGCCGTCCGTGAAGCTTACGAGTCGGACAATCCGACGCTCGTGCAGAGCGCGATCTACGGGATGGGGCAAAGCTCCAACCCGTCTTGGCTGCCGACGGTCATGGACGAGATGTCGAATCCCCTGCCTGCGGTGCGGTTCGAGGCCGTGACGGCGTGCGGACTGCTCGGTGAAGAGACGGTCGTGCCGCACCTCTTGCGGCTCCTCCGCGACGACGATCCCGAAATCCGGCTTGCCTCGATAAAGGCGCTTGGAATGATCGGCGGGACGATGGCGAAGAACGCGCTTCAGCTGCACCTATCGGACGACGATGAGGCCATCGAAGAGGCTGCGCGGGAGGCCCTGATCAGCCTCGAATTCGACGACGACCCTCTCAGCTTCCAGTTCGGGGCATAGGCTTACTGCACGTTCTCGTCGTCGAGAGATTGCAAAATCCGGTCTGCCGTCTCTTGGGTGATTAGACCTTCCTCCACAGCCTGCCGCAACGCCTCAGTGAATCTGTCCACCCCGGCGAAGGAATAGTGCCTCCACGTGTCCGAGGGACTTTCTTCGTTGACTCCATGCACGATCCGATCTGCCGTCTCTTGGGTGATCACACCTTCCTCCACGGCCTGCCGCATCGCCTCGGTGAGCACATCCACCTCGGGAAAAGAGAAATAGTGACGCCACATACTTGGCGGAGCGTTTCTTCTGTCCAACGCCCACACAAGCCCGTCCGCCGCTTCCTGGTCAATAACGCCCCCCTCCACAGCCTGCCGCATGGCATCAGCCATCGCGTCCGCTCCCTCACCGGAGAAGGTTCTGGAGTCGTACCGCACGGAGACCATCATTTCACTTGCCTCTTCCGCACGCCGTTCGTCGAACACCCGCACGATCTCGTCCGCCGCTTCCTGGTCGATAGCGCCCTCCTCCACTGCCTGCCGCATCGCATCAGCCAGCGCGTTCGCTCCATCGTCCGAAAAGGTCCTGAAATCGTGCGCCGTAGAGATCACCGTCACGCCTTTCGACTGCGCCAGGATAGTGCTCGCTCCCACCACGCCTGCCAGCAGCACTGCGACTAGCCCAGCCCCGATCCACATTCTCCGCTTCGTCATTTCAGCTCCTTCTTTGTGTTCCTTGAACGCAGCCCCCACGAGATCGAAGATCATCTGCATCCAGACAAGCGCTCCATGGAAGCCGCCACCATCGCGACGCATCCGGTCGCGAAACAGTTGGACCATGAGCTCACCGTATTCCCGACGGTATTCCTTCGGGTAGACGAAGAGCAGCCGGCGATATACCTTCTCGGAGAGCATGTCAGGTCGTCGGTTGAACCATCCGCCTCATTCCGTAGCGCCCCCGTTTGTCTCATGCCAGACTACAGAGACTTTCGGCCGGTCGTCCGAACTAGCCAGGAGGGCACTCGCTCCTATGCCGTCAGCTACCAGCACGACCGCCAAGGCAATCCCGATACTCGTCAGTTTTCTCATGTCAGCTCCTTGCGGGAGGCCCTGATCAGCCTCGAATTCGACGACGATCCTCTTAGCTACCAGTTCGGGGCGTAGCCCGTTCGCCTCAGCATAATCGGCTGCCTGTTCGTCGTCTGTCAAAGGAAGCATCAAGAGCCTGCGTTAGTGTAAACTGACGCAGGCTCCAACAGAACATCGGCGGGAATACGGGGAACTCCCTTCGGGAATCATCGTCCGCGAGACATACGACCCCGAAACAATTGGACTATCAACTCTCCGTACTCCCGCCGTCCAACGATTGAAGAATCTGGTCGGCGAGTTCTTGCGGAATCACTCCCGCCTCCACGGCCTGCCCCAGCGCTCCGGCTACCCCGTCCGCTCCGGCAGTAAAGGTTCTGACCTGCGGCGCAGGGATCAAAATCTGGCCGCCTGAAGATCGGCCGTCGGACGAGAGCAGAATCCGGTCCGCTCCTTCTTGGGTAATCACGCCCTCCACCACAGCCTGTTGCAACGCCGCGGCGAACCCGTCTGCTTCGAAGGAGTA
>JAPPDQ010000414.1 GCA_028875495.1 Chloroflexota bacterium | reverse complement strand
GGTACGACGAGATCGCATGGATCGGGGTCAACCTTGAAGGTATGCTGTACGATGGCTGGCCAATTGCGCGACTAGTCAAGCGTGAGCTCTCCAACCCACTCCTACTGAGCGAGTATCGCGACAGGGTTCCGAGACCCGAGACGGTTACCGTCGGTTGGAGCCGGGACGCTTGGCAAGCCAGGACACGTCCCCCGATCAAGGAAGCGCGTATCGCCCCTACCCCGATTGCGCTGGACCGGCTTGATGCCGATGGGTGGGCGCGCGCGCTAGTCCAAGCGAGGGAATGCTTGGATCCCGAGCGCGGGTATCAAGGGCGCCGCCGAACCAAGGTGACGTTGACCCGTTCGGATCGGGTCGTTGAGCTGGGGGTGACTCCTCACCTCTGGTTCAGGACTCGGTTCGCCTTCGGCGACCCTCACTCGATGCGACAGGCAAAGGACAACCTCATGCCACTTCACGATTTCGCCTGCCGCCAAGCGCGACGCCAAACGGCCCAAATCGGGGTTACGGGGTCCACACCTCCTCAGAACCAACAACCTCCTCGATCCATAGCCTGAGCTGTACCAGCGAGGCGGCCAGCGACCATGCAGCGTAGGTATGCTCGTCGCCTCGGGTCGAGCCATAGCTAATGTAATCGGTAATCACGCCGATGGCGTGCTGCCGCTTCCAATCCCGGTAAACCGGCGCGCCGCTGAGGTTGTGGAAGGCCGGGAAGCTCAACTCGTAGGCCCGATAGCGGTAGTGATCCTTCTTCCAATCCAAGTGGCACTGGATGTGTCCGGCCATCAGCCTGCCCGGAATCGGTTTCTCGATTCCAACCATGGGAAACCCGTACGCCGCGACTTCCTCCCCAAGCGGAAAGTCGTGGTAGCCTTCCTCTGGACGCCCCAGCGTACACCACTCCAGATCGTTGGTTGGCTGGAAATGGATAATGGCTACGTCGGCCTGCTCGTGTGCGACGACATCAACAACGTGAAGATGTCGCGGTGGTTTGAAGCCAGTCGACAATAGGCGTAGTCGAAGACGCAGGTTCTCCTGGCCGTCCACGATATGTGCGGCCGTCAGGGCAATACCCGGGCGATGCAGACCAAACGCGGTGCCGATCGGTTTGACAGTGGGGTCCGGGGCGCCCTGCATGGCATCCGAAACCAGAAACACCATGAACACGCGCTTATTTAGGGAAATGCTTTGATTAGCCATCTCCGGGCAGATCTCCTGTGATTGTCAATGGGCATCGAAAATGTCCCACTTCGAGGACCGCCCCGCGGAGGAAGCGAAGCGATGGGAGCGGGGCGGTAGCGGATTCGGTTGTCCCGTGTAACGAGGAACCAACCCTCTGAGCCGACACGGGGCAAGTACTCGGTGTCATCGGTGTTATCGGGGAGGATCTCCGTGATGTGAATCACGTCCTCGCCGAACGCTTTCATCCCGTTTGCCAGCTGCGGGCTGAGGTTGTTGTCAACGAAGAACTTCATGCCGCCAAGCGGCGTTCGAACTCCACGGCCGCCTCCACTTCGCCCTCCGTGAGGTCCCACCAAGCGCGAACTGCCGCCACCTTCTCGTTCTCGGCAACGAAGAGATCGTGAACGTTGGCGGTCTTCACACCGCGCCCGACGACGGTCGGCGCACCGAAGGACACGAAAGGGTCAAGCACGATGGGTCTGTTTCGGCCCAGGGGGAACCACCGGCGCGCCAAGCCCTCCGGGGACCCGAAGTCGATCTCCGTGGCGAGTTGCCGAATGACCGGTGCGATCACCCACTGCCCACCTGACAGCAGTTCCAGGATTGCTTCTCCTTCATCTCGAACTTCGAGGTAGATGTTCGAGCCGTCAGTGAAGAACGCCTGCTTTGCGAAGTGGCTCGTCCCGAGAATCTCGTGGGCTTCGTCAAGTGCGCGGCGCACCTTCTGCAGCGAAACGCCATCATCCAGAAACCGCTTCACGAAGAGCAAGTCCACGAGATCCAGGAAGGACGCATACGAGCCTGCGGTCTCACCACGACGCAGCACCGGGGGTTGATGACGCACCGCGTCACCGTAGCTGTAGCCGTATCCGGCCAGCCAGCGCCGCACCCTGCTGGCGGTAAGCCCAACCAGACGGCCGGCTTCGGCCGCCGGATAGGATGGACGGTCCGGTTGAACCGGGAAGGACGAGTGGGTCACCGCTGGCGCATCTCCCAGATGGATGAAGGGTCAGGAACGCCGAACGGCGGCGGCACAGGTCCGCAAGGATAAGGACATGAAGCCATTCGAGAAAGCCTCTGGTTCGTCTGGAGATGGCCGGCGGTTGATGGTAGCTTGAACCACGTCCTGGCTATGGGCCCACAGCACCCGGAGAACCCCACCTTGACCCCCGCCGCGTTCATCGCCAAATGGCGCGCGTCCGTCTTGAAGGACCGGTCCGCCGCCCAGGAGCACTTCATCGACCTGTGCCGGCTGCGAACCGACGCTGGCCGAGGCCGACCCAGCGGGGGACCACTACTGCTTCGAGCGCGGAGCGGTCGAGGACTCCGGCAGGGGCGGTTGGGTGGACGTGTGGAAGCGTCACTGCTTCGCGTGGGAGTACAAGGGCAAGCACGCGAACCTCGATGCCGCGGGCTCTGGCCGCTCAGCGTCAGTGCTCCCGCTGCCTCCGGGCGTTGATCCGCACTGGCGCGAGAAGATCGAGTTCGCCCAGCGGGTTCGCGAGGAGACCAGGCAGGCCCGGCGCGGGAAGCCTGCCACCTTTGACATGCGACGGCGCACGATCCGGGTTGGGTCGTGAAAACGCGCACGCGCTTCACGTCACCTAACTTCCTAGTCGACCCAAGAGCAAGAGGAGAATGAAATGACCGAGATACTGTCCAGCCAGTGGGTAGATTTCTTGAGCCGCGTGGCGCTACCGGCGCTGTCTGTTTTGGCTGCTTTCGCGACGTTGGTAGTGTTGGTGTTCACGCTCCGATGGTCTGCTCGCACCCTCAAACGCAGCGTCACTCCGCAGATCGAGTGCTATCTGCGTGTTCGACAGTCCAGTCAGGTGTTCGATTTTGTGATTGCCAACTTCGGGTTGGGTAGCGCGTACCGTGTCGGTTTCCGACTTGACGTCGATGAGAAGGATTTTGACGCCCATAGCGTCATCATGAAGCAGCGTGCTACGGACATTCCCTTTTCCGTAGTTGAACCGGGTGGAGAGATCACCGACTTGTTCGGAACTGGCCCGGCGTTGCTGGGAGGAGATCCCCCGTTGAAGCCGTTCGCGGCCATAGTAACGTACGAATGGCAGCCGTTTTGGTCGAAACGGCGACGGGTCGAAGAGCGACGCTACGACATTGATGTCCGCCCCT
>JAPPDQ010000558.1:2254-3325 GCA_028875495.1 Chloroflexota bacterium | reverse complement strand
GGACCTCCCCAGGGCGTTGGGCTTGCCGGGCGTCTCCGCTGCTGCAATGGAGTACTCATCGGCGGACAAGTACGCGGAAAGGCTAGCGAGCGCGGTGGACGCGCTGACCTGGTGCCATGATGAACTGCTCGCCCGGCTGCTCGAGGAACTCTTCGAGGAGAGCGGTGAGACGTCACGTCTCGCCATCGCAGGCCAGGCCAAGGCGCTAGAAGACGAAGTCCTCAATCCCGATGTCCGGGCGTTCGTCCTTACGCTGGCAAACGAAACGGTCGACACGAACGCCGATTGGATCGCCGCCATCGCAACGGTCGTGGTGGGGAAGGCGCCCTCCGAATGGACGGACGCTGACTTACACCGCTTCCGTCCGGTGCTCGGTCGCCGAGTAGCCGCCTTTCAACGCCTTGTCGCGCTACACGCTGACCGACGTGCGGACGGTGGAGGTCCGTTCAAGCCATATCGGCTCACCCTCACTCGTCCGGATGGTAGTGAGCATGTGGGCCTTGTCGGCGTGGACGACAAGCATCAGGAGTTCGTTAGCGAAATCCTTGACAGGGGCCTTGACAAGCTTGTAGCTAAGATGGGTTCGGAGAAGCGAGCCTTATCGGCTCTGATGGCGATGGTGGGGGAAAAACTCCTTCCTCGAGCAACGGCTGACGACGACACAAGGGTTGAATTCACCGCCGACAGGCTGCGCAATGGCTGACTCCGTCCGACACATCTGTGGGATTTCTGGCGGGAAGGACTCTAGCGCGCTTGCCGTGTACCTCCGGGACAGCGTGCCCGAGATGGAGTACTTCTTCTGCGACACCGGAGCCGAACTGCCCGAAACCTATGAGTACCTGACGCGGCTCCAGGTGATTCTCGGCAAACCGATCGCTCGGCTCAACGCGAGCCGCGGGTTCGACCACTGGTTCGAGGTCTTCCGCGGGACTCTGCCGTCTCCTCAGATGCGGTGGTGTACGAAGAACATGAAGATCAAGCCGATCGAGGAGTGGATCGGCGATGGTCAGGCCATCTCGTACGTCGCGATCCGTGCCGACGAGGCTAACAGAAAGGGGTACATCTCCACCA
>JAPPDQ010000558.1:0-2244 GCA_028875495.1 Chloroflexota bacterium | reverse complement strand
ACTCCACCAAGTCGAACATCCAGTCACGCTTCCCGTTTGTGGAAGATGGGATTGACCGCAAAGGGGTGATGACGATCCTGGAAGACGCGGGAATCGGACTGCCCAAGTACTACGAGTGGCGAACGAGGTCTGGCTGCTACTTCTGCTTCTACCAACGCAAGGCCGAGTGGATCGGCCTATCTGAGCGGCATCCGGAGTTGTTCGACCGAGCGGTGGCCATCGAATCTAAGGTGCTTCAGGATGCTGGAGTCGCTGGTGACGCCGACTTCAGAGATCGAGCCATGCGGGGACGGCAATACACATGGTCAGGTGGCGAGACGCTCGTCCAACTCCGGTCCCGTCGAGACGAGATCTTGGCGCGCCACGACGCTGCTCTGTCTCGTGCGGCTACTCGCCAACGTCAAACCAACTTGCCTCTCATCGAAGCCTTGGCCGACGCCTTCGACGAAGACGACGATACAACTCCCTGTACGGTGTGTGCCTTGTGAGCCAGCCCTCTCCTGAGGATGCATTGGATAAGGATCCGGTTCAAGTTGCACCCTGGGGCAGTCCACCCACCCCTCTACTGCCACGCTGGTACCGCGACAACGTCCCCAACGCAAGGCTCTTTGGCAGGATCCTGGTGGAGAGTCCGTCGATCGAAACCATAGGCGAGCTCGAGATGTTCTGGGACGGCAGGTCATCACCCATCGACCAACCCTCCTTACTATCCTTACAGTTCATCGCAAGAAGGTATCCTCCGCCCTCGTCCTTGGTCGTCATACCACCGGACATCGACCGGGTTGAACTCTTGGGCCGCCCTCTCCGATTGCGAACGGCGAATGTCCTCCGCAGGACTGGGTTTCTCGATAGATCGGATCCGCTGTCCGTGAAGGACTTGCTTGCCATCCGGGGCTTCGGCTGGGCTTCGCTATTGGATCTGATGTGCATCGCTGAAGCCGCGCCGTTGGTTCGCATGAGAGTGCCAATTCCTACCACCACCGCCGAGGTTGTGGTTCCCGCAGTCCCCGCGCAAGTTCCGGTTTCCGCCACCACCGCCGAAACACCGAGTACGCGTGCAGAAGTCGGCCACGTAGGGACGGCGTGGGGCGAAGTCGCGGATGTCTTGCAACTCTTGATCGCGGCCGCCAGCGAGTTCCACGGAGCAACCACGGTGGCCGATGCGTTGGAACTCGATCTAGCCAATCTTGCTTCGGATCTCGGCATAACGCAGGCGGTCGACTCCCACAGGATCCAAGACCTGACAGATGTTCGCATCGTGGGTGCGGTGATTAGTGCAATCCGTGACCTGCAGGCGACGTTGCCAGATCGCAAGATCACAATTCTCGACCAGTATCTGTACGCGCGAACACGCAAGACCCTCGAAGAACTGGGGCAGGCGTTCGGCGTTACTCGAGAGCGAGTCAGACAGATCAAGAACAAGCTCGCCGCAGAGATCGAAAAGCAGGTCGGCCCCGAGGTTTCCGTGATTGTGGCCATCCTTGGCCGGAAGGCTGGTCCCGTAGTGAGTGAGGACAACCTGCGCTTGGTTATAGACGCGCTGTTCGAGGGTGAGCCTGGCCATGATCCAGCAGTCGACCTAACGCGGCGAATCGTCGGGGCGGCGCTGGAGTATGACTGCGTAAAGGGCGTATGCGCTAACCGCACGGCTAGAAGGATCCTTAAGGGTTTTCGCAAGCATGCTGTCGAGCTTGCGGATGAGGTGGGGCTGATTGACGAAGAAGCTCTCCTGGCATCCCTCCCCGACAAAGAATGGCGGCACCGCTTCGAGCTCTCCATCGAACGGTGCGGGTTCGTGCGCGTGAGCGACCGACTGGTACTCCGCTCTACTAGGAAGGCGCGCGCACAAGCGGCGCTGGTCACCATCGGTCGGCTGCCCACACTTGACGAGATAGCGGCGGAATCGAACCGCCCACGGACCCATCTCGGGGGATTGTTGTCAAGCATTCCCGGAATTGCGCGAGCGAGCAAGACCAAATGGGGGATCGAGGATTGGATCGAAGATGAATACGAGGGAATTGCGGCCGAGATAAAGCAGAGGATCGACGAAGATGGTGGTGCCACCACCATGGATCGGCTGGTTCGTGAATTGCCCCAGATGTTCGAGGTAAAGGAAGGGAGCGTGCGGGCCATCGCTTCGACGCCGCAATTCGTCCTCAGCGACGGCATCGTTCGATTGGCAGAGGAATCGGAAGTGACGCTAAGGGATATCCACGACGTCATTGATGGCGTTACAGCGGAAGG
>JAPPDQ010000057.1 GCA_028875495.1 Chloroflexota bacterium | reverse complement strand
GCACGCATCGACGCTGATAAGTAACGATATCGAAGACTACACGGCGGTAGTCGGGCGGTGTTATCTGCGGAACCGGAGCACGGTCGACCTGCAAGGAATCACTGAGATGGTGATTGAGATGAACCGCAGGATTGAGAATGAGTCGCTGCCGCAGGGGTTCATCGAGGAGTTGTATGCGCCGAGGGACGAGGGCTGTATCACGAAGGATGACCGCGTTTTCTACACGCGAGACAACGCGCGGCGGCTCGACGGCTACCGTCAGATGATCGACTCGGCGCCGGAGGACCTGCGGGAACTGCTTCTTGGGCCACTGTTGAGCAGGGCGTCGGTCCACTCGAATACCGCGGGAGTGTTCAAGGGGTTCTACAAGAACAGGGAGACGAAGGTCGGGCAGTTCGGGGGCACGGGTTCGGACGCGTTGGTGAGGATCAAGGGGAAGATCGTCCTGGAACCGCCGGTGCTTAGCCGGTTCGAGTGTGACCACGAAGTGCTGCAGGAGGATGCCAACACTGCGGCGCGGCGGGTAGGGGACCTTGATCTGGCGTACATCGACCCGCCGTATAACCAGCATCCCTATGGATCGAACTACTTCATGCTGAATCTGCTGGTGCGGTACGAGAGGCCTGAGAAGGTCAGTCGTGTATCCGGGATTCCGGCTGGATGGAGGCGCTCCGGGTATAACGTGCGAACGAGGTCGCTACCGCTGATGAGGGACCTTCTGCACTCGCTGGACGCGAGGTTTCTTCTCGTGTCGTTCAACAATGAGGGATTCATAGCGACGGAGGAGATGCTCGGTCTGCTGCAGGAGATCGGCAGCGTCGAGGTGATGGAGACACCGTACAACGCCTTTCGGGGGAGCCGGAACTTCAACAACCGGCCGATTCATGTGACGGAGCAGCTGTTTCTGGTGGAGAGGCGGTGAGGGGTAGCCAAGAGGGAGGTGAGCACGTCAACGGGCTCCCTCCGGGTCGGAGGCATTCAACCCTCACCCTAGCCCTCTCCCAGGACGGGAGAGGGGATGCGAAGGGGCCTCTCGCGGAGCAGCGGGGCAGCCAGTAACAGCCGGATTTACAAATCGTAGCCGCGGAGCTCGCCGCGTTCGAGGGCCAGTGCGATGCGGTGGCGGTGGGACTCGGTGGGGTCGGCGTCGGCGTCCATGAAGGCAACGGTTTCGCCAAGGCTGCTGACGAACTCGGCGGGGCCTTCCTCCTCGATCTTGGGGACGACCACGTCGTCGTACCATGACCAGACGTCTTCCTTGGAGCCGTAGGCGCCGGCGTGGGCCGGGAGCTCGCTGGGCACGCCGAGGTCGGGGCGGTGGTTGTAGTCGATGCCGTCGGCGTTGAGGGCGGCTTCGAGAACGCCGTTGTTGTACTCCGGCTTGTACGGCGTGAGGCGGGAGTGCCGGACGTCGACGAGGTTGGTGACACCCGCGGCGCGGAGGATGCGGACAAGCTCCGGGATCTCCTTGCCGGAGAAGCCTACCGTGTAGAAGTCCGCCTGGATCTGAGCGTGTTCGAGATTCCAGATGGTCTTGTTGACGAGCTTTTCGCCGGTGACCTCTTCGGGTGTGCCGAAGAGCTCGTACTGGACGGTGGGAGTCTTGTCGTCCTGTTGGGGGGTCTCGGCGGCGGGAGTCGAGGGGCGGGAAACAACGTGGGTCACGCCGCCGGACGGGGGAGCGACAGGGGCCTGAGCCTGCTGCTCGTCCACCTGTTCCTGCTCGCCGTTTGACGTGCGGACGAGTTCGGTGATGACCTCGCTCCAGTCGCGGCGCTCGCCGGTGGAGCTTGCCAACTCCTCGATCTGGCGGGCGGTATCGGCGGGTATCGAGATTGCCCTTTCGATGGTGGCGAGGGCCATGGACTCGATTTCCTCAAGCGGCTTGTCGGGGTACATCTTGAAGAAGTCGAGCAAACGGCGCGCCCTCTCCTGTTCGAGGGGCGCAATCATCCGGGCGAGTTCTTCGTATAGGGAGTCGAGCCGGTCGGCGGGGACACGGGAGCGAACGGACGCGATGGCCTGTTCGAGCAGGGTGGCGTGGCGCTCGGGGATGGCGGAGCGGGAGCGTCGCTGGGCGGATTGCGGTGGGAGGCCGCCGGTGACCTCGACGCCGCTGGGCCGGAGACGCTGCATGGCCTCGTATGCCTGGAAGTCCTCGACGATCTTCTGGTGGCTGCGGCCGATGGCGCGGGAGAGGCCCTTCGTGCTGCCGAATCGCTCCGGGTCGAAGCGATGGAGCCTACGGTAGGCGATTACGCGCTCTTCGAGGGAGAGGTCTCCGCGATGGAGGTTCTCGACGAGGGAGCGCACGATTGCGTCGGAGTCGGAGATGCGCTGGATCACGACGGGAACGACGGACATGTCGAGTTCCTTGGCGCAGGCGAGTCGCCGCGATCCGATGATGACCTCGTACTTGCCGGCCTCTCCGGGCCTGACGACGAGCGGTTCGAGGATGCCCTGTTCCCGGATCGAGTCTCTGAGCTCGGTTATGTCGCCCACCTCTTTGCGGGCGTTAACGGGGGAAGGGAAGAGACGGTCGGTGGAAAGTTCTCGTGCCTCGAAACCTCTCGATGCGGTGGCGACCATGGCAAGCAGCTCCTCTAGTCTTCCGGGCATCTCGACCTCCCTCAGGTGAGCGAATGTGTGCCCGGATAATACGGTGTTTGGGGTACCGCAAGTCTAGGGGATTTGCGACCTCAAAACAAGCTCCCTTGATTGAGGCCTGAACGTTCGCGAGGGTACTCGACGCCGAGGTGTTCGTACGCGAGCCGCGTGGCCATGCGGCCCCTGGAAGTTCTCTCCAAAAATCCGCGCTGGAGGAGGTAGGGCTCGTAGACGTCCTCGATGGTCTCGGTCTCCTCATTGATGGAGGCCGCGAGGGTGTTGAGTCCGACGGGGCCACCGTCGAACTTGCCGATGATCGAGTCAAGCACCTGATGGTCGAGCTTGTCGAGGCCGATCTCATCGACTTCGAGACGTGCCAGCGCCTCCTGTGCAACCTCCAGGGTGATGGTGTTGTCGGCCATGACCTGGGCGAAGTCGCGGACCTGGCGGAGGAGGCGGTTTGCGATCCTGGGGGTGCCGCGGGCGCGCTTGGCGATTTCGTAGAGGCCCTCCTCCTCGGCGGAGATTTCGAGGATGCGGGCGGAGCGTTGGACGATGGTGCGCATCGCGTCTTCGTCGTAGAACTCCAGCCGATGGACGGCCCCGAACCGGTCGCGCATGGGGGCGCTGATCATGCCGTAGCGGGTGGTCGCGCCGATGAGGGTGAACGGCTTGATGGCGAGGTTCATGCTCCGTGCTTTGAGACCCTTGTCGATGACCCACGAG
>JAPPDQ010000556.1 GCA_028875495.1 Chloroflexota bacterium | reverse complement strand
CTCTAAGTGCGATTCGCCGGCCTCGACCCTGCTTCCCGGGTGGATGTTGGTGCCCGCGACGTTGTGCATGAGGAGTATCGACTCCTCTCGAAACACGAGCGCCCGCACGGAACTCACGAGTTGCCGAGGCGGCTCATCGCACGTGATGTAGGAGGAAATCGTCAACTCAATCTCGCCCGCCCGCCACATGTGAACTTCGACGTTAACCGGCGAATAGTCCCTCAGGAACTCGTCGGCCACGGGGTCGGACGGCATCCGTTTCGCTTACTTGAAGAGAGGAGCGGGTCTCTCGATAGCCTGCTGGAGCCGTCGCATGAAGGCGGCCGCGACCGCGCCGTCGATGGTCTGGTGGTCGACGGTCAGGCTCAGGGTGAGCATCTCCCGCACAACAACTTCGTTCCTTCTGACTACCGGCTTTTGAACGGAACGGCCAACGCCGAGAATGGCGCTCTGACCCGCGTTCAGGATGGGTGTAAACCCGTCCACGATGCCGAGAACACTGACGGTGAAGGTTCCCCCCAAGACGGCATCGGGTAGGAGCGTGCCTTCCTTGGCCTTCGTCGTGAGGTCGTCCATTTCGGCAGCGATCTCGGAGATGCTCTTTTGCTCGACACCCTGGATGACCGGCACGATCAGGCCCTCATCCAAGGCCGCCGCAAACCCCACGTTGACCTCATCGAACTGATGGGCGATCCCCTCACTGAGGATGCTGTTAATGGCGGGAACGCGGCTGATTGCCGCGGCACACGCCTTGATGATTGCGTGGGCAAGAGTGATGGTGGTGTCAGAGTCCTTAGACGCATCGCGGCGCATCTGCTGTACGTCCGTGACGTCGACCTCCAGGAAGAACGAAAGCTGGGCCGTGTTGGCGATGCTCGACCGCATGTGGTCGGCGATGCCCTTCCTCATGCCCGTCATTTCGACGGACGAGGATGGCGTGGGGACGCCCGGTGGGAGCTGGGAGGCGGTCTGTGATTCGGCGTACGCGCGAACGTCGGCCTCGGTGATCCTCGCGCCGCTCGTCGGCACCTCAGCTATGTCGATACCGAGACTTGTAGCGACCTTTCTCGCTCCGGGCGTGGATCGAACCGGGGGCCCACCGGAGCCTGCGGCGCGACGCGACGGCGCCGACCGAGACGACCTTTCGGAACGAGCGGCAGCTCGCCTCTCAGCGGGCTTCTCCGCCGCCGGAGGCTCTTCGCCCTCGGCAAGAAAGTACCCAAGGACCTGGTCCACCGGGACGGTCGCTCCACTGTCGGCAACAGTGTGAAGTATGCCGTCTTCCGCCGCCTCGAGGTCGTACGTCAGCTTCTCCGATTCGATGGCGGCGAGCGGTTCGCCTCGCGTTACGGCGTCGCCGGACGACTTGTTCCAAGTCACGACCCCCTCGGTCATGAAATCGCCGAGTCG
The DNA here is from genome assembly GCA_028875495.1 of Chloroflexota bacterium. Classification (GTDB taxonomy): domain Bacteria; phylum Chloroflexota; class Dehalococcoidia; order Lucifugimonadales; family VXLM01; genus VXLM01. The sequence continues at coordinate 1,935 of JAPPDQ010000556.1, read as the reverse complement.
CGGCATGACTATCGGAGTCGCCATTGTCTAAAGCTCCCTCATTAGAAATATGTTCAGGTGAGTTGAAGTGATGTCCCCTGCGCCGTTTATCCCATTACCTCGTTCACGGCGTCGATGACCTTGTCCGGCGTTGGCATGTACAGCGCCTCGAGCGGACGGCTGTACGGCACCGACGTGTGAGGCGGGTTGACGCGGACGGGCGGGGCGTCGAGGTAGTCGAACGCCTGCTCCGCGACCAGCGCCGAAATGTCGCTCGCGATGCTGCAACGCGGGTAGTCCTCGTCAACGATGACCACCTTGCGCGTCCGCTGCACCGATTCGAGAATGGTCTCCTCGTCCATCGGCGACGTCGACAGCAGGTCTACGACCTCGGCCGCTATGCCATCGTCCGCCAGGGCTTCCGCCGCTTGCTGAGCTATGTGGGTCGTGTAACCGATGCCGACCAGCGTGACGTCATCTCCCTCTTGGATGATCCGCGCCTTGCCGATGGGGAACTCGTACGCTTCCTTCGGCACGTGAACGTTCCCGGGGAAACCCAGTAGCTGCCGGTTGTTGAAGAGGATGACGGGGTCGTCGTCGCGGATCGCGGAGATCATCAGGCCCTTGGCCGTGTACGGGTCGGAAGGCACGACGCCCTTAAGGCCCGGGAAGTGCGTGAAGATCGAGTAGAGTGTCTCGGAGTGCTGGGCCGCGGTGTTCAGGCCCGCTCCCATCCCGGTCATTATCGTGAGCGGCAGGGTGATCTTGCCACCGAACATGTACCGCATCTTGGCGGCGTTGTTCGTAATCTGATCGGCGCAGACGCCGAAGAAGCTCACGTACATCAACTCGACAACCGGGCGCAGCCCCGTCGCCGCCGCGCCGACGCCCGCTCCAATGAATCCGGCCTCGGAGATAGGTGTGTCCCGAACGCGGTCCGCCCCGAACTCGGTGATGAGGCCCTTGGTCAAACGCATCGGTCCGCCCCATGAGTCGATGATGCCCTGGTCCTCGCGGCCCGCGCCGCCAGCAACGTCTTCGCCCATGACGATCACGGCAGGGTCGCGCTGCATCTCCTGGCGAAGCGCCTCGTTGATGGCCTGGATATACGACAGGTTTCGTGTCGCCGTTTCGGTTACCATGCTGGTTCTCCTGAAAGTTGGATATTCGTTGCGAAGACCATGATCTCGACGGACTACCTACGCGTAGCTGATGTATACGTCGGTGGTCAACTCTCCGTCGTCGGGGAAGGGGCTCTCGTCGGCGAACCTCGTCGCTTCCACCACGTTGGCGAGCGCGGCCGCGTCTATCGCCTCGATCTCTTCCTGCGTTGCCACATCGTTTTCCAGCAGGTAGGACACCATCGTGGCGATGCAGTCGCGGGCCTCATAGTAGTCCTCTTCCTTCTGAGTCCGGTAGGCGAGCGGATTGTCCGCCCCGAAGTGTCCGAGATAGCGGTAGGTCTGTGCCTCGATGAAGGTCGGCCCTCCGCCCGCTCGGGCCCTCGCGACCGCCTCGCTGCCGATCTCGTACATCTCGAGCACCGACTGTCCGTCGGCAATGACGCTCGGCATGTCGTACCCTTCGGCCCGTGCCGCGATCGACTCGCCCGCGACCGAGTACTCGACCGGGGTGGACTCGGCGTAGCGGTTGTTTTCACACACGAAGATGACCGGCAGCTTCCAGATGCCCGCGAGGTTCATAGCCTCGTGGAGTGTTCCCTGGTTAGCCGCGCCGTCCCCGAAAAAGACGACTGACACTTGATCTGTGCCGCGCACCCTGGCGCTGAGTCCAACTCCGGTAGCAACCGGAATATTTGACCCGACGACTCCGTTCGCGCCGAGCATTCCCTTGTCGATGTCCGCAATGTGCATCGTCCCGCCCTTGCCCTTGTTCGTCCCCGTGGACTTGCCGAGCAACTCGGCCATCATCTGCTTGATGTCGAGGCCTTTGGCG
>JAPPDQ010000201.1 GCA_028875495.1 Chloroflexota bacterium | reverse complement strand
GGCTCCGGTGCGTTCCGAGCACGTAGTCGTCGTCCCGCAGGTGCGCGCACACCCCCACGGGCACGGCCTCTTGCCCTATTGACGAGTGCATCCCGCGCAGTTTGCCCGCGTCGGCCTCGCGCTTCGACTGCTCTTCGAAGCGACGGATGGTCACCATCGTCGTGTACATCCAAAGCAGCGTATCCCTGTCGATTCCGATGGTTGTGGTCGCCACGATGACGCCTCCAATGTTCTAGCTGATGGTGCGCGATATGATAGCAGGGTGTGCAAATGGTGTCACGACAACCGTTTGACCTACCTGAAAGCCCGCCATACACTGAGCGCGGATAGCGCTTCCCCAGGACTACGCCATGACGATTTTCGACGCGCACGCACACTGCTTCCCTCCCCTCGGCCAGGACCTGGGTATTATGGAAACGCGCCTCGCCGAGCACCAGTACCACGTCCGCTTCCACAGGCAGGGAATACGTCGCACCCGTGACGATGCCCTCATGGACACTCCCCTGCTCGCGGGTGAGCAGGACGGTGTTTCGTTCCAGCCGGACGTCGACTTCCGCATCGGAGGGTTCGGAAGGGTCGAGTTCACCGTCGACGGCGAGGACTACTACATCCAGTGGATGCCGCCGACCCTGGTGGATATGTCTTCGTCGCCTGAGTACATGGTCGCGCAGATGGACTACGTCGGCGTCGACCGCGCGGTAATCCAGCACGACCGCATCTACGGAAGGCTCGACGACTTCCTGTCGGACTGCGTTCGCAAGTACCCCGACCGCTTCGTGGCGCTGGCGCAGGTGGACGAGTGGCGAGCGGGCGAACCCAACCAGATCGAGCGGTTGAGGCACGAGGTCACGGAACTGGGGTTCAAGGGTCTGTATTTCTCAACCGGAGGCTTCGTACATACCGACTTCGCCAACAATATCAACGACCCCGAGTTCGAGCCCCTTTGGCAGGCCGTCGCCGATCTCGGAATACCCATCCACTGGTATGCCGGGGAGTATCGCACCAACATCACGGAGGCATACTTCCGTGAGCTTGACGAAATTCTTGAATGGGCCAACCGTCACCCCGGAATCCCGTGCGTGTTGACCCACGGACTCAACCAGATAAGCACGCTCAGAGGCCAACCCGGTCGATATGACATATCTCAAAGCACCATCGACCTTTTGAAGCTGCCGAACTGGCACGTCGAGTTGATGCTCCACATCATGGCTTCCGACTACGAATTCCCTCCGTACAACCCGGAAGTCCACGAGGTGGTACGACAGCTGGTGGAAGAGGTGGGAGCGGAGAGCCTCGTCTGGGGGTCGGACATGCCCGCGTGCGAGCGCACGTGCACCTACAAACAGTCGCTCATCCTGTTCCAGACCCAGTGCGACTTCCTGAGCGACCGGGAACGCGCGGCGATACTTGGAGGGAACCTCGAACGCCTGTATCCGGCAGACTAGGGAAGGATGTCGCAGTCTCATACCCATGAGCTTTCGCTGTAATGCGTAATGCGACTGAGTATCTATAACGTAATTGTTGACTTATCATATTCCTTCGACGTACACTCTCTCTCGGTGTCGAAATCGAAAAGTGGGATACAACACAGTCTTAGAGGGAGAACGTCCGGATGACCGAACAGAACGGATACATCGTAGACGCGACCGGAGTCCACAAGACATACAGCACCGGCAAGGTCACCGTCCCTGCCCTACGTGGCATCGACCTCAAGGTCAGGCGGGGTGAGATGGTCGCTATCATGGGGCCGAGCGGCTGTGGCAAAACCACCACGCTGAACTGCCTGTCGGGATTGGACGACATCGACTCAGGCACGGTGATCGTCGAAGAGCAGGTCATCCACGACTTGCCCGACGATGAGCGCAGCGACTACCGCGCGAAACGAATGGGTTTCGTCTTCCAGCTGTACAACCTCCTTCCCGTTCTGAGCGCCGTGGAGAACGTCGAGATGCCGCTGCTCGTATCGGGCATCAGCTCGAAAGAGGCAAGGCGACGCTCGCTGGAGCTTTTGGATGAGGTCGGGCTCGCAGATCGTGCGGACCACCTTCCTGGGGAGTTGTCCGGAGGCCAGCGTCAGAGAGTCACCATCGCGCGGGCCCTTGTCAATCGCCCCGCAATCGTATGGGCCGACGAGCCGACGGGCGACCTCGATAGCGAGACCGCCCACGAGGTCATGGACCTGATGATCAAGCTCAATAAGGACAGCGGAGAGACGTTCGTCATCGTAACGCACTCCCGCGAGGTCGGTGAAATCGCCGACAGGATCGTCACCATGCGAGACGGCCTCGTGACCGACGACGGCCTCGGAGGAATGATCCAAGAGCCCGCCGCTGTAACGACGTAGGTCCAACGTTGCCTTCCAACCTCTACCCTACTCCACTCATCCCATTTGCGTCTGAAATTGGCGTAATACCTAGTGTCAATTACACAAAAGGCTTCCCCTACCGCCTTTGCAACTTTGAGGTGATTTGATGGAAAAGCTGTTCGGCGTCCCGCTTCCCACGTTGATGTTCGTCCTTTCAGGCATTTTCATCGTGACGATGCTGATCGTGATTGCCATGGCTCTGCGCAACCCCGTGATGCTCAAGTTGGGGATACGCCCCATTTCCCGCCGACCCGGCATGACGGCCCTCATCATCATCGGCGTCATGCTGAGCACGATCATCATTTCCGCCGCATTCGGTACGGCGGACACTCTGTCCTACTCTATACGCGACATTGGGATCAATGGACTGGGAACAATCGACGAGATCGTCATCTCGGCCCGCGCTCAGGAGGGTGACCAATTCGGCCAGTCGTTCATCTCGATGGAGCGCTATGAGGAGATCAGGGCCGATCTTGCCGGCGACGACCGCATTGACGGCATCATGCCGCAGTTCACCCAGAACGTACCGGCCGTCAACCCTGCGGAAGACCTGAGCGAAGGACAACTAAACCTGCTGGGCATTAACCCATCCCTCCTCGGTGGCTTCGGCGGAATGAAGTTAGCATCAGGAGGAAACGCTGACCTTCAGAATCTCGGGCCCAACGAGACATTCATCAATGAGGACGCTTCGGAAGAGCTTGATCTCCGGTCCGGCGGTGAACTGGAGATCTACGTCGAGGACGGCGCCAAACGGTTCGCCGTGAAGGGCGTTCTCGAAGACGGCGGATTTGCAGGCATCTCCCCGACGATGATCATCTCCCTGGAGCGCGCTCAGGAGATGTTCGACAGGACGGGTCAGATCACTTCGATCATCATATCGAACCGAGGCGATCAGCTGACGGGCAACGAGCTGAGCGATGAGGTCACGAAGGACCTTCGCGTGAAGTTCACCGACCGCGAGACGGCCTCCCGTCTGAAGGACC
>JAPPDQ010000058.1 GCA_028875495.1 Chloroflexota bacterium | reverse complement strand
GGGTTATCACCTGGTTGGCAGCGCATCGGGGTACTCCGGAGCGAGGTACGACGCCTTCATGGCCCTGAGAGGTACCGAGGGATACGTACGCATCCCCCTCTCAGAGCGGGGCGGTTACAGTCTCAACAGCATCGCTGAGGGTTGGTCGTCGGGCGGCGTCCGCGATTATTCCTTCACGCTTCCAAGCTCCCCGGCCTACGGTGGAGTCGCTGGCGAGGAGTTCGTTCGACAGTTCCTCAACGCTTCACGCGGCGGAAAAGCTGCCCTCGCGCCGATAGAGGCCATGGTCCACGTGATGGACGTTATCGAGGCCGCCGTCGAGTCCTCGGAAACGGGCAGGACGGTCGCGGTCGGCTAGACGTCGTACTCTATCTGAAGCTCCACGTGACGTATGGAGAGTATCGCGCCCTTCATCACCGTCCGCATGATCGTGCGAACCTCGATCTCGTTCTCGCCCTTTCTGAAAGGCGGACCGTCCAGCTCGTACTCGATGACCCCGCCGTCGTAGTCCACCTCAGCGAGACGATCGGGGAACTTCGTCCACTCCTGGCGGCTCCACGTCCCAAATCGGCGGGTGGCGTTTTCGGATGGCAGCGGAACACCGTTGACCAACACCTCGATTTCATCTTCGGCAGAGATGTCGCTGAATCCCAACTCCAGCGTGCACCACGCGATTTCGCCATCAGCCGCGGCCCGCTCGATGTCGTCGCCAATCGTGAGTGAGAGTACCGTCCCTCGCCCGGTCAGGTTGAAGCCTAGACCGACCGGAAGTTGCACTGCAGGCACCGCATACCGGAATGCGTATGAGTGCAGATCGTTCGGCGCGAGTCTCTCCATGTATTCCATTTCGTATCGCTTTGTGGCGCGTGAAAGTTGGTCGGTATCGGTCAACACATTGAGTACCCTGCCCTTCCAGTCTGCGGACTTGTGCCAGAAGTTGAAGAGGTACAGGCCCGACGCTCCGCCCTCGTACAGTCGCGAGGCTATGGCTTGGACGGACTCCTCCTCCGTCGCCGGACGTAGCGATTCGATTGCCCCCAGTATTTGGCAGTCTGTGCCTTGCGCCGCCTCGACAAACTCCTCGACCGGCGCGTGAAGCGGGATGAACCCTCCCCCTGCAGCCACCGTATCGACAATCCCCTCCCGTATCCACGTCTCTACGTCCAGGCCGATTCGCGCCGAGTCAGCGAGCGTCGGCGGGACGCGGACCAATATCTCAAGATCGCGCCCGCTGGAGGCGGATACCTCGTCCATACGCGCCCTGATCCGCCGCAGCATGTCCGTTATCAGATGACGGCTGCCATACGCCTCTTCGACGCGGATGAACGCCGGATGGCGCATGAAGTCGAGTTCCACCCCGTCCGTGTCAAAGCGCTCAAACAGGTCGATAACCAATGCGGCGACGTGCGACCTCACCTCCGGTCGGGCGTAGTCGAGCCCCGTGCGAATGCCCCACTCGGTTGTGTTCGGCACGAATTCCTCATCCGCTTGACCGAGCAGGTACTCCGGGTGGTCTTGCCGAATGCTGCCGACATCATCGGCAAGAGAGCGGTCGTAGTGAGAGTTCATCCTGACCGACGGCAGGAATTTGAGGCCTATCTCATGGCAGAATTTCGTGAAGATCGTGACGGGCCCGCCGTCTGAGTCGATGAGCCGCCGCAAGTTTTGGGCCGCCAGATCGTTCTCGCGACCTTGTGGAAGATAGTTGGGTTGAGCGAGAATGTCGAGGGTCTCGTAACGCTGACGGCCCGTATCTCCCATGCACCAGGAGAGGGTGTCAAGCCCGGAGTCCACGTAGGTATCGACGATCCGCTCCTTGAGTACAGCCGTCGTCACGGGAGTCATGATCTGCGACATGATCCATCCGTCGTCATTCAATACGATGCGCTTGGGTTCGGACATGAGAGAAATCCTTCGTGAGATCGATGTACTACAGTGCAGTCTTCGAGTCGACAAGAAATGATCGGGTGTATACTATACAGTAAGGAAGCCAGTACCGAACCGTGAGGCTTTGGAGACGCTGTGCAATTGGTCGAGGACGTTGGTCTCACAGAGAAGATTTGGTGCAGCATTGCGAGTTAGCAGATACAGAGTAGCCGGCGCGGTGATGCTGGCCGTCGGGGCGCTGTTGCTGACTGCGTCCGGGGGCTACTACGCATACGCCCAGTTCACGAAGATGGGGCGTGACGACCTAGTTCATCAGGTACAACGCCCTACCCTCTCCGGTGGGCTTTCATCCGCCTATGTCGATGCTGAAAGCCGCCCCAGCGTAGGACAGTCCCAAGCGATTGAGATGGCGTCTGCCGCCTCGAACCCAGAGCATCGTGTGGCTAGGGGAACGTCGAATGCATCGGAGGCAGCCACCCGAACAGAGACGGAGGACCCCGAAACTCCAGTCTTCGACACTGAGAAGTTGACTTCGCCAGGACAGCCGGAAACGGTGCAGACACCCATAGACGCACCTCTTGAGGTCCCAGCCTATAGGGTAGAAGAATCCGATGCTTGGACTCCCAGCACAGAGCAGATAAGTATGATCGCTGTGCCCGAAAACGGTCGTATCGGCGCGGCTATCGAGGAATTGATCCTGCTGCAGGCCCGACGCCCCGGATACGTGGGCATTGAACCGGAGGAGCACACCGCTGTCGATCAGATTGACATCGAGAAGTTTGAGATCGAGCCCACCGCGGGAAATAGCTCGTCGATACGCGTTATCTCGCCAAATTCAAACCGGAATCCGACGACGAACGAACAGATGATAGCCGCGTTGCTTGAATCCAACTTCAAGCGCGCGACTCCTACGATCCCAGAGCCTGAATTCGCCACGCGAATGATAATTCCCGAAATCGGCCTGAGAGCCACTGTAGAAGAGCTCGAAGTCGTCGAAGAGGATGACAGCCGCACGTGGGAGACTCCGAAGCACGTCGTGGGACACATCCCAACCACGGCGAAGCCCGGAACCTCGGGTCAGGGCTGGTACTTCGGTCACCTCGAAAGTCCTATTAGCGGCGAGGGCAACATATTCCGCAACTTGCCTGAATTGGCCGCTCGGTTCAAGCGAGGAGAGCAATTCACCATCCAATTGGACGCAGGCAACGACAGGTACGTATATCAGGTCTACAGAACCGACGTCGTCCATGCGAGTGAGTTCGCCGTGTCGGACTCAGGCTTGAACGATATTACGCTGGTGGCGTGCTGGCCACAGTTCGAATACTCGGAGCGGGTCCTAGTAACTGCCGCCCTCGTGGACATCGTCGAGATACCGGAGTCCGAGCGTATTCAGCCGAGCTCCAGTTAGTTGCAGTTGCGCTCCGACCGTTCGCACTATCGACACTCTCCTACCCGAGTGCAGTTC
>JAPPDQ010000211.1 GCA_028875495.1 Chloroflexota bacterium | reverse complement strand
GTTCTCCGCCAAGTTCTCGCCTGGCGACTCAACATGGCCGCGGCTGTGTCGGTATGCTCGACTGTCGGCCAAACGACAGGACTTGCCGCATCCATAAAGTGGCCGAACGACGTGAAACTGGCCGGGCGCAAGGTTTCGGGGATTCTTGTAGAGAGCGCGGTGTCGCGTGCGGACATCGAGTTCACCGTTTTAGGCGTGGGCCTGAACGTCAATTCCAATCCGGCATCGGTCCCGGAAATAGCTGAGACTGCCACGAGCATGTACCGTGAGACGGGAATCACTTTCGACCGTACGGATACCCTCATTCAGGTGCTCCGAGAGTTGGACAGCAAGTACTCCCTCATTATGGCGGGACAGTCCATGAGACAGGAATGGGCATCACGGTTGGAGACGCTCGGACGGAACGTGGTCGTGCGCTGGCAGGACAGTCAGGAAGAAGGCGTGGCCGCCGGGGTCGACGAGATGGGAAATCTCATCCTGACCAAAGCGGACGGCACAACGAGAACCGTCGTCGCCGGCGAGGTGACGCTTCAAGCATGAGTACCGAGACGTTGCCCGAGCGTACCGGCATGTGTGCGTGGTGCGAACACGAAAATGCCCCAGACTCACGTTTCTGTGGCGACTGTGGGCGTACGCTGGTCTTCGATGTCGTTTGCTCCTTTTGCCGTCGCGAGAACCCCTCCGAGAACGCTCACTGCGACGCCTGCGGCGTCCTCCTCGACGAATCGAAGCGCGTGACCACCCAAACGAAAATATCCCCTAAATACCTCAACGTGACAGCCATGGCACTGGCTGCCATCATCGTCTTTGCCCTGTCCATCCGGTTGTTCTCGCTCACTGACATTCCCCCCAACCTTGTCGGTGACGAGGCGGACAACCTCCTGGTGGTCTACCGCATCATGGCCGACATAGGCCCCGGATTCTTCGAACTGGACTGGAAGCCACAACCGGCCTTCAGCGTGTACATGATGGGCTGGTTCATGGGTTTCTTCGGTGAGACTATCGTCGGAATGCGCCTGCCGAGCGTCGTGCTGAGCACCGTCTCGATCTTGGTGTTCTATGCCGTCGCCCGCCAGCACGGAGTCGGTAGGCCCGCGAGTCTGGGGGCAACGTTCCTTCTCGCTACCGGCGTGTGGTACCTCCACTTCTCCCGCAGCGGCTGGGAGAACGTCCACGTCGCGCTGTACGCCCTCTCCGCTATGCTGGCCTTCAATGCGGCGATCAAGACCGAGCGCCTGACGATCAGCCTGCTGCTGTTCGCTGCCACCGGGCTGTTCGCCGCTCTTGGACTGTACGGGTACACCACCGGGCGCATGATCATCGTCGCTCTTCTTGTTTACCTTCCCATCGCGTTTTTCCTGCATCGAAAGGACTGGAAACGGCTTCTGGCCGGATACGGCGTCATGTGCCTCACTGCGTTCTTACTCTTCTGGCCGCAGCTCGACAACGCCCTGGACGACTGGCAGCGCTTCAATCAACGTGTCGATGCCGTCTACGTACTCAACGACCATAACCGTCAACAGTTTGAGGGCAAGGACGACCTTGAGATCATTGTTCAGCAGACGTGGAACAATATCAGGGGGTTTATCCTTCTGGATACCGGCATCTCACGCGTGGGACTGAACGCGCGATACATTCCGCCCGGTCACGGACTACTCGACAGGTTGACAGCCGTTCTGTTCTGGGTAGGTCTCGTCGTTTCCGTCACACGATGGCGCCAGACCATACTGTGGTGGTTATTCTTCATCGTGATGATATTTCCCGTTCAGATCCCGGGCAGCGGCACTCCCGATGCCGCGCGAGCCGTTGGGGCTGCCCCTCTGTACTATCTATTCGTCGCCCTCACCCTGGACTGGCTATTCAGCTTGCGCTTTGCAAAGAACCAATGGGCAATTGGAACCGTAGCAGTCACGGTTTTGGCGCTGATTGCTTACGTCAACGTCTCCGGCTACTTTGACTGGATGGAGCGGCCTGACGCGGCAGCGGCTCGACAGCCCGCCGTCGACGCGGCCGACTTCGAGTCGTGGCAGTCGCTTCAGAAAGCTGCGGCAGAGGCTGGTCAACATGGATTCAACGTGGGAGAGTGGCTGGAGATGAAAGAGCGCGGCTTCTGATGGTTGTTCAGAGTCGAGTCCGCTCATCGCTAGTGGGGCAGGGAAGAGAACGATGGGAGTAGCGTGTAACGGCTGCGGGCACGAGAACCGCTTGGTCGCGTCCTACTGCGGAAAGTGCGCTAAGCCGCTTACCGGCCGTGTCGACTGTCCTCGGTGCGCGTCACATAACCCTACGGTGCAAAACTACTGCAATTCCTGTGGATCGCCTCTTGCCGGAACGAAAGGCAAGCGCACGGCTTCTCTGGTTGCCGCTGCCAAATCAACGCTCTCGGGCAAGCCTGTGTGGGCTTTATCAGTCCCTAGTGCATCCGGCGACCGGAAAAAGTCCGCCGACGCCGCAAAGATCGCCACAGTCGTCATCATAGGAGCGATTCTAGTAGTAACACGGCTATGGGGGCTCGCTTCCACTCCGCCTGAGATGACGCTGGCTGAAGAAGCGTTCCTCCAGGTCGCTCGCCAGATCGAATTTGAGGGCTGGATTGGACTGACACATGAAGCCATCAATGGGGCTCTAACCGGGTACGCCTACGTCCTCTCCTTCTGGACGAACTTCATTGGAGATGACATCGGCATGGCTCGACTGCTCTCCGGCGTAGCGTCACTGGCCTCCATCGGAGTTTCGTACCTTTTGGTTGCGCACCTGTTCAACCGCCGGGTGGCCCTGTTTGCGACATTCCTCATGGCGGTCGGTATTTGGCCGCTGACCTATGCCAGGCTGACCTTCCCTACGAGCATCCTGCTCCTTGTGGAGGTAACGGCCCTCTATTTGCTGCTCCGGGCGATGCATGAGGAGACGGACGACTCGACTCGGACCCGCTTGCTGGTATTTTCAGGCGCTCTCATCGGACTCAGCTTGTATCTCGATTTCGCTGCGCTTGTGTTCGCAGTTGCAATGTTCTGTCTGTGGCTACGATTCTACGCAGCCGGCAGGATCAGCCCGCGAGTCCTGGGGGAGCGATTCGCGGCCTTCGCGCTTCCGGCCCTCATCATCAGCCTGCCATTCTGGGCGGCTGCCGCTGCGGACTCATCGCTGCGTGACGAAGTCAAACTACTTCTGGTTACCGAGACTCCTGGTTACGCCCAAAGCGAAGGCGTGATGGGCAAGCTCCGCACCGTCACCGGGAACGTTACCAACACCGGGCGTGCACTCATCTGGAGCACAAGCGCCGACGAGTTCGGGCAAGGTGGCGGAAGGCTCGTCGATCCGCTCACGGGACTGCTCGTCTTGATCGGTCTTCTCGTCTGTCTCCGAAAGTG
>JAPPDQ010000418.1 GCA_028875495.1 Chloroflexota bacterium | reverse complement strand
CATCCCGGTGAAGTTCTCCGAGACTCCGGGCAGCATTCGCCGTCCGCCCCCGCGATTCGCCGAGCACACCGAAGAGGTGCTCGGGGAGTTCGGGTACACGACGGACGAGATCGACTCGCTCAGAAGTCAAGGCATCGTCAAGACTCTTCAGGACGTGTGAGACGCTCAGGCGAGGAGGCGCACGTGGCCGCTCACCGCTTTCGAGCAAAACTCTACGCCGTCGGCGTGAACCGCTGCGTCGACGTTCCCTCTGTGGTCAGTGAGGCGCTCGGCGGCGAGACCCACATCCGCGTCAAGGGCAGGGTAGGGGGCAAGTCTTACCGTTCCAATCTCGCGCCGCGTGGCGGAGGGGCACACCGCCTCTTCGTCCACAGCGACATATGGCGTGAGCTCGGCGTCGACGTGGGTGATGAGGTTGATGTCGAGATTGAGCGGGACGAAAAGCAATGGGAAATAACCGTTCCCGCCGATCTTGCGGAGGCCATGCCGGAGGGCAGCGAGGCGCTGGAGGCATTCCAAGCCCTCACCGTCCCCAACCGCAAGCGATTCATCGACCGCATCGAGGAGACCAGGACCCCGGCAACTCGCAAGCGACGCATTGAGCAGGGCGTCCAACTGCTCATCGAGCGACTGCGAGGGTCGGGTCGGGGGTAGTCGGGTAGGGAGTGGGGACTGTCCAATAGGTCGTCTATACCGTTCGTGGTGAGCTTGTCGAACCATGAACGACCCTTCGACAAGCTCAGGGTGAACGGGGTATCGTTCCCTTCGTCTGTGTGAAGTGTAGGAAGTTCCGTTTCGCTTCAGCATGGTTCTTGCGAGAGACAACGAGGACGAATATGAAAAAGGTGAAGCTCTACAGCGACGGTGGGTGCAGACCCAACCCGGGCCCTGGTGGATACGGGGTAGTATTGCTCTTTGGAGAATATCGAAAGGAACTATCTGGTGGTTATAGAAACACCACAAATAACCGGATGGAGCTTATGGCAAGCATCAAGGGACTTGAGACTCTAAAGGAGAAATGCACTGTTGAGATTCACAGTGATTCCAAGTACGTAATCTGCCCTCTTTCAGATGGAAGGGCACCACAGTGGCGTGCGAACGGATGGCGACTAAACAGCCGAGAATATGCAAAGAATCCAGATCTGTGGGAGAGATTGCTTGAGCTTTGCGAATCACACGAGGTTACATACTACTGGGTGAAGGGACATTCGGGTGATTCTGAAAACGATCGATGCGATCAACTCGCAACAGAAGCTAGATCGCAACCTAACCTTCCCCCTGACCAACCGTACGAGCGCAGTTTACTAAATGAGTCACGCCGATGAATAACACAGAGCCGTGAACGGGTTTCGGTTCATTTGCGTCATAGTGGGATGTGTATTGTTCGGTCGGGCGTTATGAAGGTTGGTATGCCAAGTGCGAACGGGCAATACTTGCAGAGACGCCTTCTGTCTGTCGTGTACGATAGCTCCTCAATGCGACGGCCACGATCTTACACTTCTCTTCATGTTTTTTACCCTCACGTGAGTCAAGTCTGGAACGTTGGGAGCACCAGCAACCCAAGCGGTTCCTTTTAGAATTGGCCAATTTTAAAAATTCCATCGTATCCCCCTTTCCGTTCAGCGATTGTATCATTATCGTCGACTCTACCTTATGCTGGGCGGGCTGAAAAGTTTTCAACCTCCCACACTACAACGCACAAGAACCCCAATTTCTACTCTACCATCTCATTGTGAACGTCAGTCGAGCACTGCTATGGCGTCGATCTCGATGTGGACGTTCTCGCCCGGAAAGCGCGCGCCGACGATGGTGTTCGTGGGATAGTCGTCGCCGAAGAACTCGTGGTAGATGTCGGCCTGCTCGCCGTCGAACGGGAACCAGTCGTCGGTATTCTCGACGAAAGTGGTCAGCTTTACGATGTCCGACGGCTTGCCGCCTTCTGCCGCCACCATCCGGGTGAGCCTGTCGAGGATGACTCGCAGCTGCTCCATCGGCTTCCCGTTCTCCGCATCCGAACGGTTTGCAGTGCAGCCCGAGAGGAACAGCATATTCCCCGCTCGAACGCCCCGGCTGTAGTGCGGCCCGGCGGCGTAGATATCGTCAAACCCGATTCGTCGCTTCTCCATGTGGGTCTCCAAGTTATGGATTTACATAGGTGACTTTAGTTCAAGGGGCAGAATTCGCGATTTTGTGACATTCCGGGACATTTTGTGACATTTCGGGAGGTCATTGAATCTAAGGGCCGGAGGGGACAACTCCGAGGGTCTGTGAATTCAGACCAGCGGTCAGATTCGCGATTTTGTGACATTCCGGGACATTTTGTGACATTTGAGGAAGTCTTTGTGTGTAAGAGGCCCAGAGGAGTCGGAACTGACTCACTACGAGTTTCGTCCTTCAGTCAGAAATCGCCGAGTTTGTAGCTTCTCCTCCTATGTTAGATCGGAGAGCAGGTAATTGCCTGCTCTAAGAGCGGTTAAAGGAATTTGCTTTTGTAGCTTCGATTCCATAATAGATTATGCGTTCTTATTCGTCAAATGCGAGCCTCGTAGAACTCTTGTGTGCGGGGCATATGACAGGACGTCACGGTTCGGATTATTGGGATATTAGGCTCCGAACGATTCCGACCGCTCGCTCGACGTCGACCCCAACCGCCACCTTGACGGGACCCTCGCCATAGCTCGCGATCGTTCGTCCCCGCTCCTCCCCGTCCGTCACGACCGACACCTTCGCCGCGCGACACGTCAGGATGTCCGGCTCGATTGCCGCAGCAACCGCCAGGGGATCGTGCAGGTGGAACTCATCTTCGCCGTCAAGCTCCCGGAACCGGTCTGTCAGGATGCCATTGCCCAGCTGAGCCGACTTTGAGTCGCTCTCGAACCACTGCGGGCCGCCGTCGCGGTGCATAAATGTCTGGTGCGTGACGTCGAGCCCGACGAGCGTGACGGGCACTCCCGACTCAAAGACGGCGTTTGCGGCCCAGGGGTCCTCGTGGATATTGAACTCGGCGTGGGGCGTGATGTTGCCCCGCACGCCGACGGCCCCGCCCATGACGATGATCTCCGGTACCGCTTCCGCGATGTCGGGGCGATTGTCCAGTGCGGCGGCGACGTTGGTCAGGGGGCCGATTGCGATGACCGTGAGTTCGCCGGGGGACGCAGCGATGCGGTCGCGCAAGAACTCAACTGCGTTCATGGAATGCGGCTTCAACGTTGGGGCGGGCAGGGAGATGCCGAGACCGTCCGAGCCGTGAACGTGGTACGCATGGGTGTATAGCCCCTTCGCCGGACGGTCCGCGCCGACCGCGATCGGAATGGCGCTGTCCGGCCCGTCGAGGTGCTCCATCAGCCGCAGCGCGTTTTCCGTCGGCGCAGACACCGGCG
>JAPPDQ010000151.1 GCA_028875495.1 Chloroflexota bacterium | reverse complement strand
GCACGTACCCGTCCATCAAGCGCGAGGACCTCGAGCAGGGCGATCCCGTCCCGAACCTCGACTTCCGAGGCGTCTACAGCACCATCATCGAAGACTGGCTCCGCCTCGACGCCAAATCCATCGTCGGCGGCACCTTCGAGAAACCCCGCTTCCTGAACTGATCCCGGAGACTATCCATCACCATCACCATGAAAATAGACCCCGGCAAACCTGTCGTAGGGGCAACCCTTGTGGTTGCCCGTCCTCGGCGCCAACGCACTTTCATCCCCTTGTGTGGCCTTCACAAGACCATGGTCATTCCCGCGAAAGCGGGAATCCACAACCCAGAACCTAGCACCTAGCACCCAGAACCCACCATGCTCACACAATCCGTCGCAGGCAGAACATACGACTACGACTACAACGTCGGTTCCCGGAACATGGGAATCGTCGTCAGCGTCGCCTTCGGCGCTGGCGACATCGTGTACGTCCTGAGCCGCCAGCACGAGCAGCTGGCCGACGTACCTTGGAACAAGACCGCCGTCCACGCGAAGGTCGGCAAGTACGAGGTGCCTGACACTCCGGGCGCTGAGGAGCTTCTCTTCGAGTTCGGCAAGTACGGCGACGGTGACGGCGAGCTCGTCTGGCCGACCGGCATCGTCACCGACTCCGACGAGAACGTCTACGTCAGCGACGAGTGGCTCAATCGCATCTCCGTATACAACCCTGACGGCGAGCTGCTCAGCACGTGGGGTCGAGCCGGATCAGGCAACGGTGAGTTCAACGGCGCGGCGGGCATCGCCTTCGGGCCGGACGGGACGCTCTACGTCGTCGACTCACTCAACCACCGCGTGCAGAAGCTCACCAAAGACGGTACCTTCATCGGACAGTTCGGAAGCCTCGGAGCAGGTACCGCTCAGTTCAATTCGCCCTGGGGAATCACGACCGATGTCGACGGCTTCGTGTACGTGGCCGACCACAAGAACCACCGCGTGCAGAAGCTCGATTCCGATGGCGGCTACGTGACGACCTTTGGCTCGTTCGGCGCGGGCAACGGCCAGCTAAACCGCCCTTCCGATGTCACCGTAGACCCTGAGGGCGACGTCTATGTCTGCGACTGGGCCAACAGCCGCGTGCAGATATTCGACGCGACCGGCAAGTTCATCACGACCCTCATCGGTGACGCCGTGGAAATGGCGAAGTGGCACAAGCAGCAGGTCGATTCGAACGCCGACGTGCTCAAGGCGCGCCGCCGTGTGAGGACGCTCGAACCGGAATGGCGCTTCGCCCTGCCTGCCGGCGTCGACTATGATCCTGCCAAGAAGCGCATCGTCGTGTCCGACTCCCAGCGCTGGCGAATCCAGATGTACCGCAAGGACCCGGACTACATCGAGCCGCAGTACAACCTCTAGTGTCCTGTGTCAGAGGATTCATCGAACTAATCAGCGCGTGAAAATCCCCTCTCCCGTTGTGGGAGAGGGCTGGGGTGAGGGTGACTCCCCGGAACACTCCCATCCGCTTTTGCAACGAAATTCAGAAACAGGACACAAGGGAGGACAATCATGATCGCCGTCCTGACACACCATTGGGCCAAGCCGGGCATGTTCGAGAAGGCCCGCGCCATGCTCGACGGCAACGGCGCCGCCCAGGCCAACTCTCCCGGCTTCGTCAGCCGCACCACCGTCCTCTCCATGACCGACCCCTCGCAGATCACGTCCTTCGTCGTCTTGGAAAGCGCTGAGATCTACGACCAGTGGAAGGCCAGCCCGGAGCGAAAAGTCACCATGGCCGGAGCCGAAGACCTCTGGTCCAAACCCCCGGTCTCCGAGCGCTTCAACGTAGCGGGCTAACCCAACGCGTTCTCGCCCCGTATCCGCATCTGCGTAAGCCCCGCCGCTGCAACGACGAAGAGCACCGCGAACCCAAGGTACGCGAACGTGTAGCTCTGGGTCACGTCGAACGTCAGCCCGGCTATGATCGGAGCGAGACCGAACGGGATCAGCGTGAATATCGTGACCGTCCCCATGATGCTCCCGAAGTATCTGGCCCCGAAGCTCTCCTGCACCAGCAGCGGCATCAGCGCGCTGTGAGCGCCCATGCTGACCCCGAATATCGGCAGTCCCACCCACGCCGCTGCGGGTGAGATCACGAGCAGCACCGAGCCGACGCACTGCCCGCTCAGCGTCAGCATCATCGCCCGGCGGGCGGTCATCCGCTCCGAGAGATACCCGAACGTCGGCTTGGAGATGAGGCCGGCGACAGCCATCACCGTCACGGTTATGGCAGCCCATGTCGCCGGTACTCCCAGCTCCGTGAAGTGAGGGATGAGTTGCGGAAAGACACCCGCGTGGCCGAAGTTGCCGAGGGCCAGCGCCCCCACGATCGCGTAGAAGCTGCGAGTCCTCGTCGCCGCCGACAACGGGAGACCGGACATCCGGCTGCTCACGTCCTGAGCCGCCCCCGCAGAATCGTCCTGGGCATCCGGCGGACGCTCTCGGATGAACAGTAGCGCGAGCGCCGCAAGGGCAACGGCAATGACCCCCATTGCAACGTACGCCGCCTGCCAGCCGGATGCGCCCAGGGTCACGTTCACGATGAACGGGATCGTGATCCCGCCGACGTTAATCCCGGCTACGGTGATGCCCATCATCCTGCCATGGGAGGATGGGAACCAGATGGGTATGAGACGACCCGCGGGGAGGACGGTTATGCCGGAGATGCCGATGAACTGCAGGAAGCTGAGGCCGTACCAGTGCCACAGTTCGGTCATGGCCGGGCGGACGAGGAAGCTGATGCCCATGAGGGTGAGGGAGATGACCAGCACCGGTCTGGCCCCGTGCCGGTCCATGAGTCGCCCTATTATGGGCGAGGCGAGAGCGCCGACGGCAGTGAACGACAGGGAGGCGGATATGGCCGTGCGCGACCAGCCGAAGGTGGTCTCAAGCGGCTCCACGAAGAGGCCGAAGGCGTAGTTGCTCGACCCGACGTTTGCTCCCGCCGCGAGAAACAGGGTGCCCAGCACCAGCCACCGACGGTTCTCGTCCAGCAGTCGGGTCATCCCGGTTTACTGGGGCTGCAGGGTGTCGATTTCGGCCAGAGTCGGGAGGAAGACATTGCGGTAAAGGGCTTCGTGACCTTCGGGTTCGGAGGTCAGCATCAGAAAGAGCGTCATCCCCTCATCGTCGTCCGAAATGGCGATGGTGGCGGAACGGTTGTCGAGCGACAGCCGGTAGATGTCCCACCGTAGGCCGTCCAACTCCAGCATCTGGTCCGGTTCCTCTGGAATCGTGACTCCAAACTGCTGCGCGAAGGCCGGGAGGATCTGCGGCGCGGCGTTGGTGGGAACGGCCTGCTGCATGATGGCCGTGACGCCGCGGGTGGACTCGCCGTGAATGCCGGGCCCGTACTGGATCCAGCCTGCGGGGAC
>JAPPDQ010000508.1 GCA_028875495.1 Chloroflexota bacterium | reverse complement strand
ATAGTCTGGGAAGCAGGCGAACCGGTTGCCGCGCCTGTGAGACCGGTCACCCGTCTTCCCGACCTTGCCGTCGAGCAACTGCGTGGCGTGTCCGATGTCATCGTGGCAAGTCCGTATGCCGAAGACGTTGAGGACTGGCCTCTGTCGGTGGATCTACCAACCTACGTGGTCTCCGCTATTCAGAATCGCGGCCTTTCCAGTATTGACCATCCCGTGCGGGTGGACCTCTACTTGGACGATATTCTCGTGGCCTGGAGACAGGGCGATGGTGCGATAGCGGGCAGTTTTCCGAGTCGAGTCACGTGGTCGGGACTTCAGGGAATCGTGCCCATCGCTCCGGGAGAGCATACCCTGAAAGTAGTGGTCGATCCCACGAACCTCGTCCAGGAATCGGACGAGACCAACAACGTCTTCGAGAAGGTGTTTACCTGGGATACCGGAGCGGTCCCTGAGAAGCCGTCCACCACGGCCGGTTCCGCCCCGGTACTGCCCCAGCCTCTCGGTCTCGCGAACCTTCAGCCGGGATGGATATTCGACTCGGACGGCCCCATCTCACTCTTCCACGAAGGTGACACGGAGCACAATCCGCCGTTGATCGTCGGTCAGGAAGTGCTCCTTCAAGTTGCAATTAAGAACCACAGCAGCGTCGGGACTCGAATACCCTTCTCCGTGGACGTCTTCTTCGACGACAAGCTGGTCAACACCTTCGTCTTCCGCGGAGGGATCCCTCAGAAAGCGATCCTCTCCTCCCTGTGGGACGGACTCGCCAGCCAGGTGGACATCACGCCGGGTGAGCATACGGTCAAGATCGTCATCGACTCGCGCGAATCGGTCCGCGAGGCGGACGAGGAGGACAACGTCTTCGAGAGGACGTTCATTTGGCTGGAAGAGCCTCCGCCCGTACCGGACCCCGTCGAAAGATACTCCACGGAGCAGATCGCTGCCGTTCTGTCGGGATTGCGCGACCTTGTCGATTCCAGCGAGATTGCCGTGTCGCCCGACGGGGCCGACTACTCCGAGCGGATTTTCGATGTCGTGGACGCCGGTTACTTCCTGATGACGGGCGATAGCCTACGTGACGAGCGCGTGGACATCCACATTCTGAATCGCGAGGAGTACCTCAGGTGGATCGACGAGGCGTACGAGAACCAGTTCGCCTCGGCAAGCGCGCGGGAGATGCCCGGCATCCATGTCAGGTACGAGCGGTTGAGGGAGTACGCCGTGGGCATTACGTCGCGGGAGCGAGGAAGGGTCGCCGTCATCATCGACGGCGAGCGACCCATCCCCACGGTCATCGACACACTTGCACACGAGATCGGCCACTTACGGCAGGACCTCATCAACCCCGATCAGCATAGCGCGGCACTGTACGATCCACTCTTGCTGGCACTCCTGGAAGCGCAGGCTCAGCAGTTCCAGCGGGCGTTCTGGTTGAACATCGAAAAGTTCACCGGCGAGAAGCTCCTTGAGTACCCCGAAGCGGAGGTATTTCGTGAGTGGATTGCACAGCGGGCATTCACCTGGTTCAGAACCGCTCAGCAAGACGAGCACGCGCTGGGCCACCTGCTCCAGTGGATGCTAGTCATCACCGTTCCCGACCTCGCGCATTTGGAAGAGGAGTTGAGGGAGAACGGGAGCCTGAGCGCCCAGGGCTCGATGGACCTGTACAACTACCTCGTGGGCCTTTCGCCAAGTGAGGCTTCGGCCCTTGCGCGGCAGACCTACGCCCAGGCAAGCTCCGACGACTTGGCCGACCTCTACAACCGATTGGTGACGGCGGCATCCGAACGGCTCACACCCGACCTGCATCCCAACGATGAAGGGATAGCGGCCCTGCGACAGGTAGGGCTTTTGACCCCCTAGCGGTCATCCGCCACCTACGGCGCGGACGACCTCTACGGCATCGCCTTCGGACAGGGTGATTTCTTCCCACTCGTCGCGGCGGAGCACCTCGCCATTGTAGGCGATGGCGATCATCTTGGGGTTCACGCCGAGCGAGGACACATACTCGATGAGGGGAATCGCGTTGGGGAACTCCTGCACCTCGCCGTTAATCGTTAGACGGATCATATGGCTGACACCCTTGCCATCTCGTTGAGCAGCGTTCGCGCCGCGCTGCCGGGGTCTTCGGCCTCGGAGATCGCCGAGATCACGGCGCCGCCGGAGCATCCGGCTTCCATGACATCTACCACGTTCTCACTGGTCACGCCTCCGATTGCTAGGACGGGGATGGAGACCTCGCGGCACAGCGAGCGAAGGAAGTCTGTGCCTTGGGCGGGGCCGTCGGGATGGCTTGCGCTGGGGAATATCGTGCCCGCGATGAGGAAGTCCGCGCCGCTCGACTCCGCTTCGATTGCGCCGCCTATCGAGTGTACCGACCGTCCGATGAGCATGTTGGGGCCGACGGTACGTCGAGCCTCCGCGACCGGGGCGCCGTCCTCGGGGAGTTGGACGCCGTCGGCGTTCAGGGCGAGGGCTACGTCGATGCGGTCGTTGATGATGAGGTGAGCGCGTCCTGCAATTGCTTCTTTCACGCGAGCGCCCAGATCATAGAGATCGCCGGGGGGCATGTCCTTTTCGCGCAGCTGCACCATTCCCACTCCGTGGATGACTGCCTGATCGACCACCTCTTCTAAGTCTCGCCCGCGACACCGGTTTCGGTTGGTTACGAGGCAGAGGAGGGGAGTGTCGAACCGGGCCAAGAGCTACCCGCTCCGCGTGGCGGCGGCCGTTTGGACGACTCCGGTGGCAGGGCTGCTTGCGGTCGCTTCATCCTTGCGTTCGATGCGTCCGGCGAGGAAGGCCTTGCGTCCGGCCTGGACACCGAGCTTGAAGGCCTCGCCCATGCCGGCGGGGTCGATGGCCTGTGCGATTGCTGTATTGACAAGGACGGCTTCCGCTCCGATTTCCAGCGCCTGCGACGCCTCCGAAGGGACGCCGAGTCCTGCGTCCACGACCACGGGGACGGACGATTGCTCGACGATGATCTTGACCTCTTCGAGGGTGAGGATGCCCTGTCCGGACCCGATGGCGGAACCGAGCGGCATGACGGTGGCGCAGCCGATCTCCTCAAGACGGGCCGCGAGGACGGGGTCGGCGTGGATGTATGGCAGGACGACAAAGCCGTCATCGATCAGTATCTTTGCAGCCTCGAAGGTGCCTATGGGGTCGGGCAGGAGCCACGTGGCATCAGGGATGACTTCCAGCTTTACCCAGTTGGAGCCGGTCAACTCGCGGGCGAGCTTGGCTACGAACACGGCCTCTTCGGCTGTCCTGCAGGCGGCGGTGTTCGGGAGAATGGTGTATTTGTTCCAGTCGAAGTAGTCGAGGTTGCGCTTCTGGTTGGGGTTGGAGAGATTCAGCCGCCTGATGGCGACGGTTATGAGCTCGGCCCCGGACGCCTCCATGGACT
>JAPPDQ010000432.1 GCA_028875495.1 Chloroflexota bacterium | reverse complement strand
CCCTTGTCGAGCACTACGGCGAAGGTCAATCCCGACTCGACAACCGTGTCCAGGTCGCAGATGTCATGACCCCAGGAACGGTATGCCTTCTCCACCCGGAGCGACTCCATCGCATGGAACCCCGCGGGTAACAGATCGTGCTTCGGCGCTACTTCCATGATGCGGTCAAACACGTGCCCAGCGAACTCGGTTGGAATATAGAGCTCCCAGCCAAGCTCCCCGACGTAGGTGATCCTCGAGGCACGGACGGGAGCGAATCCGATGGCGATCTCCGCCGAGGTCAAGAACGGGAACGCCTCGTTCGACACGTCAGCATCGGTAATCTCCGAAAGCAGGGCGCGAGAGTTCGGCCCCATCAGCCCCAGCACGGCGTACGAAGAGGAAACGTCGGTCAGGAAGGCATGTGCGTCGTCGGGGGTGTGGTCCCGTATCCAGCCAAAGTCGCGCCTCGCCGTCGATCCCGCCGTCACGATCATGTACTGGTCCTCGCCGGTACGGGTCACCGTCAGGTCCGACTCGAAACCACCCCTCTCGTTGAGCATCCCGGTGTAAACGATCCTGCCCGGCTCGACCGCCATCTGCCCGGCGAATATCCGCTGAGCCACCCGCTCGGCATCCTTCCCCTGCAGCAGGAATTTCGCAAAAGATGTCTGGTCGAACAGCCCCACCGATTCACGGACGGCCCGGTGCTCCTCACCAGAATAAGGGAACCAGTTCTGGCGTCCGAACGAGTAGCCGTACACTGGCTCGACGCCCGGCGGTGCATACCAGTTGGGACGTTCCCATCCTCCGACCTCGCCGTGGCAGGCGCCCATGGATTCCAGCTTGTCGTGTAACGGCGACCGCCGTGCTCCACGTGCCGTCTCCATCTGCCTGTGTGGATAGTGCATTCCGTACAGTGTGCCCACCGTCTCGACCGTCCGGTCGTGCAGGTACGTCTTGACGTTCTGAAAGTGGTGGAAGCGGCGGATGTCCACCTCCCACAGGTCCATCGTCGGTTCGCCCGCAACTATCCACTCCGCCACCGCCTTGCCCACTCCCGGAGCGGCGGCTATGCCGGTCGAGTTCAACCCCGTCGCCAGGTAGAAGTTCTTCAGATCGGGCGACTCGCCCATTAGGTACCGGTTGTCCGGCGTGAAGCTCTCAGCGCTCACGCAAAAGCGGTTGATCCCCGCCTCCCCCATGGCTGGAACGCGGTGCACGGCGTTGTCCCAGAAGACCTTGAAATGCTCCCAGTCGGGTTCCAGCAGGTCGAAGTGGTAGTCCTCCGGGATCGCGTCGTCGCCCCATGGCTTGGCCGTGGTCTCGAACCCGCCCATGAGGATGGCCCCCTGCTCCTCAGCGTCCCTGCGGAAATAGATCTGCTCGTCTGGGTCTCGTAGGGACGCTATGTCCTCGGGAATGCCCATCTTGTTGGTCACCAGCCACATGTGCTCCGCCCCGTGCAGGGGAATATCGACCCCCACGCTCAGGCCAAGCTGCCGCGACCACATCCCCGCCGCGCACACGACCACCTCGCACTCGATGTTCCCTCGGTCCGTCGAAACGCCGGTCACCGCGCCGTCCTTGCGGTTCACGCCGGTCACCTGCACGTTCTCCACGATGCGCGCGCCGCCCATCTCGGCCCCTCTCGCGACCGACAGCGCCGCGCTCGCCGGAATCGCCTGGCCGTCGTCCGGGATGTAAATTCCCCCCTTCAGGTCGTCCGTCCGCATGAGCGGCCACATCGTCCCTGCGTCCTCCGCCGTTATCTCGTGAATCTCGATGCCGTAGCACCTGCCCAGCGAGAGGATGCGCTTGAGCTCGTCCATGCGGTCGTCCGTCGTCGTGACGGTCAGGCTCCCGGTGGCGCGGAATCCCGTCGGAATTCCCGTCTCCTCGTGCAGCGTGGAATACAGCTGGACGCCCACGCGGTTGATGTCGATCATCGTCCTCGTGGCTCGGAGTTGCGTGACCAGCCCTGCGGCGTGCCACGTCGTCCCCCCCGCGACCGTCTTGCGATCCAGCACCACCACGTCGCTCCATCCCAGCTTCGTCAGGTAGTAGGCTACGCTGCACCCCACGATACCCCCGCCAATGATGACCACTCTCGCCCTGTCAGGAATGCTGTCCACGGCTCTTGTCTCCATTTCTTCATCTCCTCTGAGTCGCCCGCCGAGATGTTCTCACTACCACGCCCGCAATTCAATCCTACCCAATCACATCCCCTCTCCCGTCGCAGAAGAGTATCGAGCACATCCTCTCTCCCGTCGTGGGAGAGGGCTAGAGCCTGCCCCGCACTCGATGCGGGGGGTAGGGTCCCCCCCCGTTCGTCCTGAGCCTGTCGAAGGACAACTCCCCAAACACCCCTTCCCCTGCGGTAAACTCTTCCCACAAACCAACGAATCGGAGGCAACAATCATGGCTCATCAGCGTTTTCGAACAGGCAGCACAAGGGGCGGCCCGATGCTCCCCGATCTGGACTTCCAGTCCTGTCAGACCGTACGAGCAGGCAACCAGGTGTTCCTGGTCGGCCTCACCGGCTTCGACCGCGACACGAGGGAATTCATCGGCAAAGGAGACCCCGCAGCCCAGGCGGAAAAGGCCATGGAGAACTGCAAGGTCCTCCTCGAAGAGGCGGGCGCTCGCATGGAGGACATCTGCAAGATAACCACCTATGTCACCCAGCGCGAGTATCGCTACGACGTGTACCCGGTCATCGGAAAGCACCTCAAGGACGTCTACCCCGTCTCGACCGGCCTCGTCGTCGACGGCCTAGCGGAGACCTACATCGACTTCGAGATCGACATCTTCGCCGTCATCCCCGATGACAGACTGTAGGCAGAGGCGAAAGGGTCATCCACCCCATTCGTCCTGAGCTTGTCGAAGGACAATTGCTCGTCGCCACACCACACCAATTTCTCCCCCGGCGGGGGAGAGACAAATAGAGAGGGTTTCCGTTCGCGTCACTCAGCCGGCGATAGGGTCTGGCTCGTCTCAGCCGAACCCTCGATCTTGTCCCAGCTATACGTCATCGGGATGAATTCCACATCCGCCCAAGTCGTTGACTGATCGGCGAAGTGCGGACTCGCCGGATGGCCCGACGCCCCAAACGGCACTATCCACCGCGAGTTGTCCCAGTCGCTGAGGTCGTAGATATACCGAGCGACTGATGAGCCTGATATCCCAAACGGGTCCGCGTGCGAGTAGCTGGCGGCCAATGGCGTATCGCCGTCCCCGCCGAGCGGCATGGCGGGGCCTTCCAGTTCCTTGGCCCATGAGTAGGCGTTGGACAGCCAGTGGGGCCGGTTCGTCTGGTGAATTTTCCCCCACGTCCACTCGCTCATGTCGTTGCCGATCCGGTCCTTGAGGGGCGCGACTGCGCTTCCGAGCGCCTCGGCCACGACCGACTACCGAGCCGCTCCGCCCGACCGCC
>JAPPDQ010000022.1 GCA_028875495.1 Chloroflexota bacterium | reverse complement strand
CCCGTCCGCGCGGCTGGCTGGCTCGGTCAGGCCATCCGGGACCTCGACCCCGACGCCGAAAACGTCCTGACCGGCGTCAACCTCGGACGCGGACTTCCTCGCGCCATGACCGCCCCCGGCGTGCCCGTCGCTTCCGTCGGCGACCTCGACGGATACGGCGTCATGACCTCCATCACCGACACACAGGAGCGGGACGAGGCACTCGACATATTCAAGCGCATGTACGGCCCCGCCTTCGGCACCGGCATGGTCATGGACTACCTCGCCCAGACCGGCGGTGACGTGCTCAAGGGCGCCGACCGCCTCGCCGAGGCGCCCGTCAAGTACACGTCCGAAGTCGAGTACGCCAACAACGCCTTCGCCAAGTCCCTCAAGGACGCCGCTCGGATTCACCTCGCCGACCTCGGCACGAGAATCCTCTACGTCGCCCATGGTGGCTACGACACCCACGCCGCCGAGAATCCAACCCAGCCCAAGCTCCTCGATGAGCTCTCGACCGGCATAGCCGACTTCTTCGACGACCTCCGCGCTCACGATGCCGCCGATGAGGTCGTCATGTTCGTCTTCACCGAGTTTGGCAGGCGCATGAAGGACAACGGCAGCGGCACCGACCACGGCACCGGTGGTGGAGCGTTCATCATCGGCGACCGTGTCAAGGGCGGCCTATACTCCGAGTACCCGCCACTCGACCCGGCCCAGTGGGAGCACGGCGAGGACCTCAAGCACACCATCGACTTCCGCGGCATCTACGGAACGCTTCTCGAGCAGTGGATGGGCCTCGAAGCCTCCCCCATCGTCAAGGGCCAATTCGAGCAGATCGACGTGTTTGCCTAAACCCCAGTCCATTTAAGGCCGCCTGAAACCAATGACCAACTCCGACATCAAGACCGCCGTAGTAACGGGCAACCACGAGTACGACGTCCTCAACTTCCAACGCCTCTTCCGCGAGCTGCCGGGCATCGACGGCTACGTGCAAAGCCTCGAAGACTTCGCCACCGACCCGCTGGGCGGATGGAATCGCTACGATGCCGTCGTCTTCTTCAACTACCACCAGGACACCCCCGGTACCGTAGGCGGAGAACTGGATGACGCGGTTTCCGGCTCCCTGAGTGAGCTCGCGACTTCTGACACAGGCGTCGTCCTCCTCCACCACGCCATCCTCTGCTACCCGCAATGGGACGTGTGGGAAGACCTGAGCGGCATCCCCACCAGAGGCGCTGCGGGAAGCGCCGCCGACCAGACCCTCCGTATCGACCCGACCAATACCGACCACCCCATCACGAGCGGCCTCGTCTCCTGGGGCATGATCGACGAGTACTACGCCGGCGTCGAGGTGGACGACAACAACAACGTCCTTCTTACCACCGACCATCCGGAGAGCATGAAGATCATCGGCTGGACGCGCGACCGCCCCGGCGGCAGGACCTTCTGCTTCCAGTCGGGCCACGACGACCAGACCTGGACCAACCCCACGTTCCGCACCGTCTTGGAGCGCGGTGTGAAGTGGGTTGCCGGACAACTGTGAGGATATCGCGCCAATGACCAGACCCCATGCACTGCTGAGAGCCGGATTCCCTTATGTACGTTCACTGGGAATGCGGCGGAGCACCGACAGCCCCATCGACCTTGCCATAGGCGAGGAGGGACGCCTCTACTGCATCTGCCGCGCCGAGGGCGTCCTCCACATCCGCGTGCTCAACACCACCGACGACGAGCTTGGTGCCATCGGCAGCAAGGGCGACGGCGATGGTCAGTTCATCTGGCCCTCCTCCATCGTTCGCGACGCCGACGAGAACCTGTACGTCACCGACGAGGAGCTCCACCGAATCACCGTTTTCGACAAGGACGGCAACTTCGTCAATAAGTGGGGCGACCACGGCAGCGACGAAGGCCAACTCGACCGGCCCTCCGGTATCGCCTTCGACGCCGACGAGAACCTGTTCATCGTCGATACCATGAACCACCGAGTCCAGAAGTTCACCAAGGACGGCAGCTTCCTCGGAGGCTGGGGCAGCTACGGCGCCGGAGACGGCGAGTTCAACATGCCCTGGGGTATCTGCGTCGACGAGCTCGGTGACGTATACGTAGCCGACTGGCGCAACGACCGCATCCAGAAGTTCACCACGGACGGCGAGTTCCTCTGGACGCTCGGCTCCTCCGGCAACGGCGAGTTGGAGTTCAACCGTCCCGCACGCCTCACCGTCGATACCGACGGCGACATCTACGTCGCCGACTGGGGAAACGACCGCGTCCAGCAGTTCGACCAGACCGGACGTTACGTGGACACCTTCATCGGCGACGCCACGCTCGGCAAGATGGCGATGACCTACATCCGTTCCAACGCCAAGGTGCTCCGAATCCGCGAGACCACACCCCTCGGAGCGTCGAAACGCCTCCGAAGCCCCTCATCCGTCCGCATCGACGACGAAGGCCACCTTTACATCACCGACCACGGCTGCCACCGCATCCAGGTCTACAAGAAAGAGGCCTATCCCCTCACCCCCGAAGAGCTCCTCCCACACCCCGACGTCCCTTCACTCTCGACGGTCTAGCCCGTCAACCCTCCATACGGGGGGGAGAGCCCCTCAAGTATCCCCCTCTCCCGTCGTGGGAGAGGGCTGGGGTGAGGGTGAATCACCCGGCAAACTCATAGCAGCGCGCCAGCAACCCCGCAGCAACCAACCATGAAATTCCGACAGCTAGGCTCCACCGACCTCCACCTCTCCGAGGTCGGCTTCGGCCTCTGGACCCTCAGCACCGAGGCATGGCCCGCAGTCCCTGAGAACGATGCCGTCAACCTGCTCGTCGCCGCGTTCGAGCTGGGAATCAACTACTTCGACACTGCCGACTCTGACGGCGAGGGCTATGGAGAAACACTGTTGGGCAAGGCCCTCGGCGAACAACGCCATGACATCGTCATAAGCACGAAGGTCGGCCTCGACTTCTACGATCGCCTCGCCGTCCGCGAGCACGGTGGTCTCCCCCCGAACTTTGACCTCGACTACATCCGCAGCGCCACTGAGGAAAGCCTCCGCCGCCTCGGCACCGACTACATCGACCTGCTCCAACTCCACTACCCGCTCCCCGACGTGCTGGAAGATGACTCCCTCTTCTATACGCTGGACAATCTCGCCAAAGAGGGCAAGATCCGCTACTACGGCATAGCCCTCGGTCCTGGACTGGACTTCGCCGAGACGGGCGAGATCGCACTAGGTGAGCGAGAAATTACCGCCCTGCAGCTTCCCTACAACATCCTCGACCGCGGCCCCGCCCGGAGACTCTTCCAAACGGCGGCGGACTCCGACCTCTCTACAGGTTTCATCGTCCGTTCCCCGCACGCCTCAGGTCTCCTCGACGGAACCTTCACAAGGAACTCCCGGCTTAAGCGAGACGAAATGGGTAGCGATGAGGCCTACGAGC
>JAPPDQ010000613.1 GCA_028875495.1 Chloroflexota bacterium | reverse complement strand
GTCGAATTTTTCAAAACGGCGTCCCCAGACCTCTCCGGCCTTGGAGTCGTGCATGACGGCAGGCCCTGCGCCGGAGCCGTAGATGAAGGTGCCGACTGCCGTGCCCGCCACCTCATCGACGGGAGACCACGCCTCTTCGAGAGACATGGGAGGGTCGTACGAGTACATGTACGTGTGACGCGAGTCGTTGTAGTACAGGAGGCGACGTTTCTTGGAATCCCGACTCAACTGATGGACTCCATTTCCCAGATGTCGATTGACCTGAACGCAGCATCCCCGCCTCTGGCGACCAACTCGACGCCAAGGTCGTTCACGCCGCAGTCGATGAAGTTGGTCGCGACGCGGGCGCCGTCGTCGACGAATACCTCGATGACGGACTTGTCGAGGAAGACGCGGAGCTTGATGCTGCCCTGCCCTGCTGCCTGGGGATAGGGCATCTCTATGCCTCCGACCCAGACCGACTCGCCGTCATACCCGATCCTGACACCGTCCGCGCCGTCGTCGGACCGGCGGACGCGAAGTCCGGCAAAGGACGCTCCGGCCGGTTCGATCTCGATGTTGATCTCGAGGGCGTCGCCGCGTGCGTCGAGGAGCTTTGTCTGACTGTCGAGAGCCATGTCCGGAGAAGAGTAATGCTCGCCACGGAGCATCTCGATCTCTTCGACAGGTGTCTGCCGGGGGTGGCCGTCTTCTCCGATGGTGAGGACGCGAGGGAGTGCCATGCAGCCGTTCCACGCCGCACCCTCGAACGTGCGCAGGAGACGACCCAATAGCAGACAGCGACCATCGGCGTCGAACAGGATGTTGGTGCCGTAGAAGGTCTTGGTCGGCTCGATCCGGCCGTTGACGCGGTGGGTGTACCGGTAGGTGTCTATGTCGAAGTCGCCGATGTAGTAGTCGACGGGGGTGTAGGGCGACGTGAGCATCACCCAGTCATCGCCGAGCTTGAACAAATTCGGGCATTCCTGGCTGATGTCAGAGGCGAGGCCTCGGTAGGTCCAGTTGAGCAGATCTCCCGACTCGGACTCCCATATCGGCGTGCCGACGCCGGTGGCTCCCAGAACCATGAAGCTCCTGCCCTGCTCGAAGAAGAAGAACGGGTCGCGCCACCTCCAGTCGAACTCCGGGCGGGCGTCCCTTTCGTGGCTCAGGGCCGGGTTGTCGGCGTACTTCGTCCAGTTGATGAGATCATCGTCGCCGATGGCGGCCCACTGCTCGAACGGCTCAGGCACCACTCTGTCCCGACCCCACTTCCTGGTGCAGGTGTACAGGATGACCGGCTGACCGTCCCTGTTGAACGCGGCCGTCCCGGAATAGCAGCTCGTCTCCCCCGCCTCCGTGGAGGGCCAGATCGCGAGAGGCAGATGCTCCCAGTGGACAAGGTCGGTGCTGCGCGCGTGGGCCCAGTGAGTGCCGTACCGCGCGTCCGTGTGGAACGGGTTGAGCTGGTAGAAGACGTGGTAGTAGCCCTTATGGAGGAGGGGGCCGTTTATGTCGTTCATCCAGCCCGACGGCGGGCCGAAGTGATAGACCGGTCGCGTCGGGTCGGAGGCGGCCTCGTCGGCGCGGGCCATCATGGCCTCCATGCCGGGCTGAATCTCGGGGTTCTGGTAGTCCATTCCTCGTTCCGTTTCTTGGCGTCAGGAATTCGCGCCCGGATACGGTATCACACGCGGGACTCGTGCGGGGCGTGAGGATTCACCGCAGAGGGCGCAGAGAACGCGGGGACGAAGAAAGCAGAACGTAGTGCACAAGTAAAACCCCAAGATGGGCAACCACAAGGGTTGCCCCTACGTCAAACTAGCGGGGGCCTGTTCACACGGAAACGACAGAGGCATGGGATTCCTGATGTTGTCAAGTGGCGGGTGCGCGAGGTAGACCAAGACGGGCAAACGCGATAGGCTACGTTATCGAAATTCCTGCGAGATGAAAGGAACCGGAATGAGCGAGAGCCACGAGGTAATGTTCTACACCGACGGACGCCATACGAGCGTCTATCTCTATGAGCCGCCAATGGGCGTCAGGCAGTACGTCGAGCCGATAGACGAGTTGCTCGACCTCGGCATCGACACGATCACCTACGCGGTCGGTGACTGCAGCGTACTCCTGTACGACACGAAGGTGGGCGAGCGATGGGGCCACAATGTCGACCTGACGGACCACCAGATCTGGTACCGCGCGGGGATGAACGCCGAGCAGATGATCGAATCGGGGACCGACCCGCTGATGCTGGTCTGCGAGCACGCGAAGAAGCGGGGGTTCCAGTTCCTTCCGCACATTCTGCTCAACATGGTCCACACGGACCACGGACGGGTGACGAACTGCCGCGTGGCCGACTTCACGAGCGAGCACCCCGAATGGCAGGTCGGCCCCGAGCCGGACTACCCGGAGGCGGAAAGCGATATTCCCAACAGGCTCTCCTACGCGCACCCGGAGGTGCGGGCAGACCGGCTCGCCGTGATCCGCGAACTCGTGACGGACTATCCCAGCGACGGCGTGGAGATGAACTTCGACGACTACACTCCGCTGATTGCGCGGCGGGAGATCGAGGAGCACACCGACACGCTGACCGAGTGGATGCGGGAAATCAGGAAGGCGTGCGACGCCGCGTCCGAAGCGCAGGGCATCGCCAAGCGGTTGGTCGTCCGAATGCCGGGAACGCTTAAGGGGAGCAAGTCGATAGGGCTCGACCTGGAGCGATGGATACGGGAAGAGATCGTTGAAACGGTCATCGCCATGCCCGTGCGCGGCGGCTGGGAGAACGACACCGCCCTGCTGCGCGAGATCGTGGAGGCGGCGGAGGGGACGAACGTCAAGGTGCTGGCGGGACATGCCAACAGCCAGGGGCAGACCTCCCGTCTGACGGACTACGCCGCAGCCTCTAACGCCTATGCCGTCGGAGCGCAGGGAGTCTTGTATCACACGTACTACCCAAATCCTAAGAGGTACCCGTACAACTTCGAGACGACGGGCCGCATCCGGTTCATGGGCTATCCCGACATCATCAGCCACATGGACAAGACGTACCGCCTTACGGTGGCCGGCTGGCCAAGCTCGATTGGCAGGTTCGCCGGAGTCGAAGACCAGCTTCCCATCGACCTGAGTCCCGGAGAGCCGGGACGCGAGGTGACGCTTGACGTTTCGGACGACATCGCGGCCAAGTCGGACGCCGGGGAGCTGTGGCGGTGCGAGCTGCGCGTGCTCCTCGACCAGCGAATGCACACCGACGAGGTGGCCGTCTTCTGGAATGACTGCGAGGTGCCTATCGACGAGCACCGGTGGGCGGACTGGACGTATCAACTGCGACCACGGCCCGACACCAGCCTGGGCTACAAGCTGCACATCGATCTGAAGAAGGGACTGCTGCCGGTAGCCGGCACGAACCGTCTCAGGGTCGATCTGCTCACGAAGGACGAGACGCTGATAAAGCCCGTG
>JAPPDQ010000464.1 GCA_028875495.1 Chloroflexota bacterium | reverse complement strand
TAGCCTAATCGTGGTGATGGCGCAAGACCTGATCCCTATGCGCAAAGGATTCGCTCACGAGGAGGCCTTCCCAGTTTGTGATGGGAATATCATTTGACCAATTGAGCACTGCTGTCCCCACCAGACTGTCTTTGGCCGCCAGAAGAGCCTTGGAGTCTGCGATCATCCCCTCGTTTGGTCTGGCGGTATCGGCGGCATATTTACCTAGCACTTCGTTCACATCACCGACCGCTCTCACCTGTCCGCGGTCGAGCCAGATGGCTTCGGTACAAAACTCGCGAATGATCTCAGGCGACTGTGAGACGACAACCAGCGTATTCGCGGAAGTCATCATCTCGTTCAAGCGATCCTTCGCCTTGAGACGAAAGCTCTTGTCGCCTGTTCCAATGACCTCATCGACGAGCAAAATGTCAGGGCTTATGCAAGTTGCAATCGACAGCACAAGTCGAGTCCGCATCCCGGAAGAGTATGTTCGGATCGGCATGTAGATGTAGTCGCCAAGCTCAGTGAATTCAATAATCTCCGGAATCCGCCTGTTGATCTCCTTTCGAGTCAGTCCCAGCAGGATGCCTGTCAGAACGATGTTCTCGAGGCCGGTAGCGTCCGGGCGGACGCCAAGAAGCTCAGGGAAGAGAGTCGAGACACGTCCATATGTTTCCGCGAGCCCTCGTGTTGGGAAGTAAATTCCCGCCATCACCCTCAACAGGGTGCTCTTACCGGCGCCGTTGGCTCCGATCAAGCCGACTCTCTGTCCCCTGGATATGTTGATGCTGACGTCTTCCAGGATCGTCACGGTCGCTGCAGACCCCCGTCCATAGCTGAGCCGCCCGCCGATTTGGGTAGAGGAAGAAGGTGTGCCATTCGTCTCTCGTCTTGCCCCATGCGGAAGGCGGCGTTTAGCCGGAATCTCCAGCGTTACATCCTGCAGTTTTATGGCGAAATCGTTGTCCATGGACTAGATCCAAAGAGTAAGGGCTCGACGCAGTCGATTGTACATGACACACATGATCCCAATGCCAACAAGGTTGATGATCAGAACGACCGCCCACGATGTCAATGAGGCGGACTCGCCGATCAGTGGTGCGCGCACGATTTCTAGGAAGTGAGTAAAAGGATTGTAATTTGCGAGGTATGCGCGATCATCAAGACCATCCGCATACCAGAATACCGGCGTTGCGAAAAACAGGAACCTCATACCTGCCCGCAGCAGGTGCGTGAAGTCTCGAAATCTCGCGCCGATGAATCCCAGCAGCGGCACGGCCCATAGGGTCGTGAACACCAGCACCACAAGTCCCGGAACGGCGAATAGAACCACCGGCTCAACAGGGGTGCGCGTGAGAACCATTACCGCAATGAATACAATCGAGTGGATGGACAGTTTGGCCAGATGTTCGATCACGTTGCGCAGCACGTAGGTGAACAGTGGGTTGTTGACCGAGACAATCTGTCTTGAGTTGGCGACAAAGACGTTCGCGCCGGTCGTGAGCGTGCTCGACACATACTGCCAGAGAACGACTCCCGACGCCATGTAGACAAGATAGTCGCCTTGGTCATGTCCGAGCAGGCGACCGAAGAGAAGCCCAAGCCCAGCGACCCACACAGCAATGATGATGACTTCCCAGAGTGGGCCAATGAACGCTCTGCGATACTGCAGCTCGAAGTCGTACCACCCCATGGTTACCCACAGGGGAGTCCGCAAGAAGGATTGGACGATGTCGTCAACGCCGGAGAGAAATCCGGCGTCCGATGACCTGACTGTCACATGAGAGTTTCGCAACTATCGCTACCGGGGGTTACACAAAGGAGATTTCGCGCATGTGTAGGGGAGGTCGCCTCTCAAGCACGAAGCTGTAACCATTCAAACTCCCAATACGCCTCAGTACACGTCCAGTGTGAACCCCGCCCCTTGGGGCGTCTGCTTGAAATCGAACACCGACCGTTCCAAGTTCTCCGCGAGACCGGGATCGACTGCAAGGACAACGATTCCCTCGTGCTCGTAAAAGACCTCTCCGCCCTTCTCAGCATCTATGACCACCCCAAAATCTCCCGGACCCGTCCACTCCGGCTTGACCGCCAGTTTTAGGTATCGACCCTCTGGTAGCGCTCTTGCCTCCAAGATCGTCTTGAGCTCGTCCTTTGCCGCGTCGGTAACCTGGAACATTAGAAGACTTGACCTATCCCTCAAGCTCGTTGCGCACAATCTGCGCCCCCGCGACCATAGCATCGAGCTTGAGCCGGGTTATCCAGCGAGGCAGTTGGAAGAAGCCGCAGTCCGGGTTCACGACGAGCTGCTCCGCGGGACCGTACTCCATCGCAAGCCGGATGCGTTCCGCAACGTCCTCCGGACTTTCAACGTAGAACGACTTCACGTCGATGACCCCGATCCCCAGCTTCTTGTCACCTACCCAGTCCTTCCAGTGCTCGATCTCGCTCATCTCACGATTCGCGTACTCAAGGACCAGTTCGTCGTACCGGCACTCCTGCACCTTCGGGAACATCCAGGCAAACGACCGCTTGCCGCGCGGCCTGCTGGTGAGGTTCCCAAAGCAGATGTGCAGTGCGATCCTGGCATTCACCCCCTCCACCGCCGCGTTGTACAACTCCACCCAGTCATCGAGCTGACCCGGGATAACCGCAAAGGAGGGTTCGTCGAGTTGGATGTAGTCCACACCCTCGTCCACCAATGCCTTGAGCTCTCTATTGATCGCCTCCGCAAAGTCCCAGGACATCTCCACCCGGTCCTTGTACGCATCACCCGGTCGGATGTGGATCGTCAGCGTCAGCGGCCCGGGACAGGTGACCTTGATGGGTTTAGTCGTGTTGGCGCGGGCGTACCTGTACTCCTCGATGATTCCGAGGCCGTCCGGCACGCCGAGCTTGTCCACTGCCTTATAGCGAGGCGGGGAGTCATAACCGTATAGCCCCACCTTCCTCAGCTCCGGCTCCTGCTCGATACCCTCAATCCGCTTGTAGAAGCTCTGCACGAAGTACCAGCGTCGCATCTCCCCATCCGAGATGATGTCGACACCCGACTTCTCCTGGTCAAGCATCGCCATATTCACCGCATCGTCATACAGCTCGCGCTCGTCGGTTCGTCCATATCCCCCCTTCTCGACCTCGTCTAGGGCAGTCCACATCCAGCCGGGATAGGCATGGCTCCCGATAACGGTTGTGGGCAAGAGGCTGGGGATGGACGAGGTCATTTCGTGCTCCATTTGGTCGTAGAGTCCGCTTCAAGTATATGGGCAAACGTGCGTGGAATCCAGAACGTCAAGGACGAGCGGCTCGCTCATGGCCTCGATAAAACCTACACCCCCTGCCGCGACGCCGCTCGCAGGCGCTGCTCCAAGACCCGTATCCTTCCTCGCAGCTCGTCCTTCTCTTCCTCGGCCTGCTCAAGCCGGTCGAGGAGCTTGATGACCACCTCGACCCCCGCGAGGTC
>JAPPDQ010000323.1 GCA_028875495.1 Chloroflexota bacterium | reverse complement strand
TACCTCCACTCAGTTCGCCCGAGCGATGACGGAGTTCGCCAAACTCGTCAACGCCATAACGGACGAAGTGGGTGCGACCAAGGATGTGGAATGGGTGATAGATGATCTCCAGATGAGTAGTGCCGTGACGACGCTAAGGGCCATTACGGATAAGCCGGAGAAAGCGGATCAGGTAGTAAAACAGTATGGGCAAGTAGGACAAGCATTGAGCGAAGGCGTGCCCCTTGCCTTTACTAGGAGCATAGATGACAGTGCTCGGAGCCTTGTCGGAATCCTGGGCGGCAGCATCACATCACTCAGGTTTGAAACGGCGAGAACGGATATCCTGGTAACCTCCCTTCCTCCGAAGTCAGCCCCTCCCGCCATCACTGATGCCTACAGTGCGGTGGAAGGGCGAATTCAAACACTGACAAACAGGACATCCCTTCGCTTCACTCTCTATGATGTACTCCATGATAAGGCAGTGGCTTGCTACCTTGATGAAGGTCAGGACGAACGTATGCGTGACTTGTGGGGCAAGAGGGCTGTAGTCGAAGGTCTAGTGTCGCGCTCCCCAGAGACAGGGAGGCCCATAGCCATAAGGAACATTTCAAAGATTGAACAGATCAGAGACGAACACGAAGGCGACTATACACGGGCGATCGGCATTGTCCCAATACCAAAGGGTGCGCCAATGCCGGAAGAGATAATTAGGCGACTGAGAGATGCCTAAGGGTCGCAGACGAATCTATTGGGACTCCAATTGCTGGCTTTCCCTCATAAACGCAGTTCCAGACAGGATCCTTGTCCTTAATTCTCTTCTTGCTGACAGCAAGAACGAACTGGGCGATATAGAATTGGTCACATCGTCCGTATCTATAGTCGAGGTGGCATTTGCCCAAAGTGAGCAACAATCAGACAGGATCGACCAAACCATTGAGGACGCGATCGACTCACTTTGGGCGGACCGCAGGGCATTTACTCTAATCGAATACCATGACCTCATCGGTCGGGAAGCCCGTACCCTCATACGAACCGGACTTCACCAGACATGGAACCTTAAGCCCATGGATGCCGTCCACCTGGCAACGGCAAAGTGGTTTGGTGTCGATGAGTTCCACACTTACGATAAGCGACTCATCAAGGAAGGACTGTCAACACATCTAGGGTTTCCAATCAAGAACCCCATAGTTACCGGCCTTACTCTACCAGAGCAGAGTCAGCTTCCAATCGGTGATGATAGCGATGGGGAACGGTAGTAGTACATCAAGAGCGTTAGAACTTTAGCTGCTGAAAGGAGCCTACATGGCAATCAAAGTTAACTGGCAAGACGTCACACCTAACATCGGACATGAGACCGCCATCGTCTGGCCGATTCTAGGCCCGACCACTGCTGGCGAATCGTCGTCCTACAATGCAACTCCCCTGCAGGGATTCAGCGGCGTCACGCGCCACATGATCCAGCCCGGCAAGGCCGGCGACTACCACGTCCACTTCGACCGCGAGCAGGTGTACTACTTCACCGAGGGTAGCGGCAAGATGAATATCGACGAGGTGATCTACCCCGTCAGGAAGGGCGACGCCGTCTGCGTCCCTCCCACCAGCTACCACCACATGATCAACGACACCGACGAGTGGCTCGTCCACCTCATCATCAACGGCAAGCACGTCCCCGAAGCTCAGCAGGAAGAGAACAAGAAGATCATCGCCGCCTCCAACGCGCACGGCTCCAAGCAGCCCATCGCCCACCGCCACTGGCTCGACAGCATGCCCCACGTTTCACACGGCGCCGCCCTGCTCTGGTCGGTCTTCGCCGGAAAGGGTACCCCCGGTCGCTCCTACACCGAGGCCCCCGTCGAGGGCGTTCAGAAGATAACCATCCACCGCCTCCAGCCGCGTCTCCAGACCGGCACTCACTCCCACTCAGACAAGGAGCAGGTCTACGTATTCACCGAGGGTACGGGAAAGATGATCGTCGGCGACGAGACCCTGGACGTCGAGGAGGGCGACTTCGTCTACGGCCCGCCCCGAGTACCCCACGGCCTCATCAACGATAGCGACGGCTGGCTCGAACACCTCATCATCAGCGCCGAAGTGGAGTAGCGATATGCTGAGGAACTACACCGCAAGATACGTCAAGATCGATTCCGGATACATGGGCCAATTGGTCGAGTGGCCCGAGGTCGTAACCGAGGGAGCGGATCTGGAAGACTGCCGCTACATGCTCCGGGATGCGTTGAATGAGATGCTGCTTGCCTACCAGCAACAAGGCAAAGAGGTCCCCCTGGGCGACAGCTTGATAGAGCATGTGCCGGTTGAGGTTGCGGGTGTCGGTTAGACGACGCGATGTAGTCAGATACCTGGAAAGAAACGGCTTTGTTCTCTTGCGAGAAGGAGGGAATCACTCAATCTACACAGACGGCGCAAAGACGGTTCCCGTAAAACGCCATAGGGTGCTGAATCGGATTATAGCGAACGAGATCTGCAAGCAGGCCGGACTGAACCCCGGATTCTAGCTTCCGTTCCGGTGGGCGTCCTTAATTTCCTGGGTGAGCCCGTACTTCCGAGGTTTCGTGCTCAGCAGTTCGACTCCGCGCTCATCAAGGATCGGCCAGATCTTATTGGCGAACTCCGTGCCGAATCGCACGCTCGACATCCTCGCCATCGGATCGCCCGGCCAGCGCGATTTGATCACGCGCTGACACTCCGTGCTTCTGAACGACCCGGCGGGAATCTGTTCGATGATGAGGTCTGCCACCTCAGCCATTCGGTCCGCGCTGCTCTTGCCGTCGTCACCTGCCGGTGGCGCGCTCCTTACGGCGGGTCGAGGTCGTGGCGCTACATTTGGTCGAGCGTCTCTGCTACTCGTCACCTGCGAATACTTCCGCATCTGCACGACATGAATATGGTCGTTCGGGAAGTAGTCCCTGATGGTTGTCGACCGCGTCTTATCGCGGTTGGTTACCAGCCAAAGAAACGGAACGACCTCATCACTCAATTCCTTCAATTTCCCGTACAACGGGATGAAATCGCTGTCGTCGCTCATCACCGCCACGTACTGGGCTACCCCGTTAACGTAGTCGGCAATTGCGTCGATGGCTATCGCGATATCCGCCGAGTTCTTGGACTGCCTGTTGCTGAAGTGCTGTATTCCTCTGGTCGTTACGGTCAACTGCGGAAACCTGCCGGTTGCCCAGATGTCCCAGAGCGTAACCCGGTCGGCCTGAACATAGAGATTAAGGCGTGTCGGCGGGGGTGTCCCCGTCGGCCAGTCCTCAACTATGTTCTCTATGAGTGTTTGAGCGCTGCCTTGCA
Organism: Chloroflexota bacterium; assembly: GCA_028875495.1. Classification (GTDB taxonomy): domain Bacteria; phylum Chloroflexota; class Dehalococcoidia; order Lucifugimonadales; family VXLM01; genus VXLM01. Next base: position 159 of record JAPPDQ010000323.1, on the reverse strand, counting down.
GATTCTCGGTATCGACGTACAGCGCAGTCCCAGGTCCTTTAGCGTTGTCTCTAGTATGACTTCCACCATAGCTTGCGGAGAGTCCTGTTGTTTTGTGTTTACGAAATATGTTTACCATTCATCCCTCATCGCCGAAGCGTTGTACCTCCTCGGTCATCT
>JAPPDQ010000547.1 GCA_028875495.1 Chloroflexota bacterium | reverse complement strand
TGGAAGGAGTACGTCATCTCCTCGTAGAACGACCGCAAGAGCGCCATCTGCTCCACGTTCTAGGGCTTTTGGAAGTAGTTGATGGCGTGCTGGTGACGTCCGGCGTGTCCGCCGAATGCCCCGTGGTAGGTGTTCTCCTTGAATGCGACGACATCGCCCGGAGTTGTCTCGACGGCGTAGGAGGGCACCTCGTCGAGAGAGACTCCCCAGACCCTGGCGTCGGGGTCGTCGATGCGCTGGCTGATGCGGTTGAGCCGCTCGGAAAAGTCGCCCTTGTGGGAGCCGGGGATGAACCTCAGTGCGCCGGTCTCCTTGGTCAGAGGTTCAAGGTAGAACCCGATCTTGACGTGCGGGAGTATCTCACAGTCGTTCCCGCCGCCGTGCCACGGTGTGTCGCCGACGTGCAGGTTTCCCTCTGTGACGTCGAGGAAGATGTCGGGTCCGAGCAATCCTTCCGCGATACCGAGAATTCGCGGATCGATAATCAGGCTGTGAAGGAATGGCCTGCGCTCGAAGAACGGCTGGACAGCCTGCCAGGTCCTTCCATCGTGCGCTCCGCCGCCCCGCACCTCTGCCATGATCTCATCCGACTCCCGCAGCATTGTTGCCACCTCGTCGAGGGTCAACAACTGCCGGAATACGAGGAATCCGAACGTCTCGAAGAAGTCCTTCTGCTCGCAAGTCAACTGCATCATCCGCCTCCTTGTCGGCTCGAAATTCGCGCGCGGGGTAGTCTATGGCAGAGACCAATGCTCGTCAATGAACGCTGCAAAGTAGGGATATTACGGGAGGAATGCTTCGACGGGTACGCGAATTGTGGAAGGAGAAAAAGGGTGGACGCTCTGAAGAGTCCGACGGGGCCCGGGCTGCGAGTGGCACTCATTCTTCCGAGGAAGAAAGGCGCTCGCAGGTGTTCAGCCCGGGCCCTAGTGTAACCGTCGAACGGGCGCCTGTTGGGTGAATCGTACCACAGGGCCGTGTGGTGATGGTAGCATGGAATAACCCACCCGCATGGAACGATTCTGTTCGACGGGGGCGCAAGAATGGCAAATACATTCGGAAAGATGTTCAGCATCACGACGTGGGGCGAATCGCACGGCGACGCCGTCGGCGTGGTCGTGGACGGTTGCCCGCCGCAGATCGAGATAGACATCGCGGACATACAGAAGGAGCTTGCGCGAAGGCGGCCCGGTCAGAGCCGGATTACGACGCAGCGACGGGAGTCCGACGAGGCGCAGATCCTATCAGGCGTGTTCGAGGGCAAATCGCTCGGCACCCCCATCCTGATCGGCGTCTGGAATAGCGACCAGCGCTCCAAGGACTACGAGCACATGCGGACCAAGTTCCGCCCCTCCCACGCCGACTACACCTACCAGGCCAAGTACGGCATCCGCAACTGGAAGGGCGGAGGACGCGCCAGCGCGCGGGAGACCATCGGCAGAGTGGCGGCAGGCGCCATTGCCAAGAAGATTCTCGCCCAGGAGTTCGGCGTCGAGATCGTTGGATACGTCAAACAGGTCTCCGACATGGTTGGCGACGTGGACCCCGAAACGGTGACGATGGCAGATGTAGAGTCCACCATCGTCCGCTGTCCCGACCCCGATATCGCGGAGCGCATGATCGCGCGCATCGACGAGGCGCGGAAGGCTGGCGACACCCTCGGAGGCGTCGTCGAGGCAGTGGCGCGGAATGTTCCGCCGGGACTCGGGGAACCTGTCTTCGACAAGCTGGAGGCCGATCTCGGCAGAGGCGTCCTCTCGCTTCCGGCATGCAAGGGGTTCGAAGTAGGGTCGGGATTCGGCGGCATAACGATGACTGGCTCGACGCACAACGACCCGTTCTACAACGAGGCGGGACGGATCAGGACGCGCACCAACTACTCCGGCGGGATCCAGGGCGGGATCTCCAACGGCGAGAGTATAGTCATTCGCGCCGCGTTCAAGCCGGTGGCGACCATCATGACGCCGCAGGAGACCGTCGACGAGGACGGCAACCCGACGGAGCTGTCGGGCAGGGGAAGGCACGATCCGTGCGTCCTCCCGCGCGCCGTTCCGATGGTCGAGGCGATGATGGCCCTCGTGCTGGTCGACCACGCGCTCCGGCAGCGCGGTCAAGTCGGCGACGTGGGATGACGGAGCGGGAATGGGACGCCAGCCGGTACGACAACGCCCACTCGTTCGTATGGGAGCGGGGCAGGGGAGTCGTCGAGCTTCTCGCGCCCAAACCGGGTGAGCGCATCCTCGATCTCGGGTGCGGCACGGGTCACCTGACGGCCCAGATCGCCGAGTCGGGAGCTGAGGTCGTAGGCATCGACTCGTCCGAGGACATGGTGAGGGTAGCTTCGGAAAACTACCCGCACATTCGCTTCGAGGCGGCCGATGCTCGATCGCTACCTTACGAGAACGAATTCGACGCGGTCTTCTCCAACGCGGTGCTTCACTGGGTGCGTCCCCCTGAGGCCGTCGTCGATTCCGTCCGGCGGGCGTTGAGGCCCGGGGGACGTTTCGTGGCGGAGTTCGGAGGCGAGAACAACATCCGGACCATCATGACTGCCGTCGGCGAGGCCCTGGACGCGCTGGAGCGAGACGGCACTGAAGTCTACAGGCCGAATAAATACTTCCCGCCACTGGACGAGTACGTTTCTCTGCTGGAAAGCCGCGACTTCCGTGTCGCGTACTCAGATCACTTCGAGAGGCCGACACCGCTGGACGGCGGCGATGACGGATTGAGAAGGTGGCTCCGTATGTTCGGCTGGGACTACCTGTCGCCTCTCTCGCCTTTCCAGCGCGAGGAGGTGGTCGCCCACATTGAGAATACCACCCGGCCTACCCTGTACACTGACGGTGGGTGGACTGCTGACTACTGGCGAATTCGCTTTGAGGCGTTCAAGCCGGAGTAGAAAGGCGGCGAGTGCGATGACAGATGACCGTGAGATGTTCGTCGTGAACACCCAGTGCGCCGTCTTCCGCGACGACCGAATCTTGATGATCGTCAGGGGCGAGGAGGTTCGGCACGCTCCCGGAGTCCTTGCGTTCCCCGGCGGCAAGGTCGAGGTCGAGGACGGTCCCGCCGACATCCTTGAGGCCACTGTGCGCCGTGAAGTGCTGGAAGAGACGGGGATCACCGTTTCGTCTGAGTTGAAGTACGTTCGGAGCGTATCCTTCTCCATGAACGACGGTACTCCGGTCGTGGACGTGCTCTTCACGGGGGAGTATGCCGGAGGCAATCCCAAGATCAGCGATCCCGGCGAAGTCGCAGAAATTCTATGGATGACGCCGGACGAGATTCTCGCTACCGAAGACATCCGTCCGTGGTTGAAGGATGCGATCAACCAATTGGAGGCCCTCAGACGACGGCGGACTCGCCGCCGTCAAAGTTGATCGCCGTCCCCGTGATGAAGCCGGCTCGCTCAGAGGTGAGGAAGGTGATGAGGTCGGCGACCTCCTCCGAAGTGCCGAT
>JAPPDQ010000123.1 GCA_028875495.1 Chloroflexota bacterium | reverse complement strand
GTAGTATTTGCTTTCGATTTCCTTCCAATCGGTCATATTACTGATCTCCCTGAGTGAGTCGGTCCAGCGCGTTTTCCAGATCTCTGATGCTCTCTTTGAGTTGCTCTATCGCCCTGTCGATCTCCTCGGCGGCCGTACTCGGCACGTCGGGGGTGGTCACAGGCTGCGTGTCGTCGGTCTCGGTCGCCTGTAAGGTCTCGCCAATCAACGCCTCGACCGCCTCCTCGACCGAACCCCTCATGACCACGGTGGTGCCGGTCGCGAGGATCACCTGCTTGAGCTCGGGGAAGTCGATGCCTTCGGCTCGGAGGTAGATCGGCTCGGCGTAGAGAAGGCTGAATTCGTCACCGAACGCCATGGGCAGCACCAGGAGGTTGCCCCTGATGCACTCTGAGCCTTCCTGACATCGGAGGGTGAACCACTCCGATATCGTGGGGTCGTTGTCGATCTTGGCCTCGATCTGCTCCGGGCTGTCGAGCTGACGGTCCTTGGGGAAGTCGAAAGCGACAAGTTCACCGTAGTTGGGCGCATCGTTTCGCGCCGCTATCCATCCGGCGAGGATAGGTGGATCGTTGCGGGTGTAGGGGGTCAGAAGCACAAACTCGGCGCTGTCCTCCCCGGGGAGTTTCATGATGGCGCGGTACGGCTCGACAGGCTGAAGTTCTCTCGCCCCCTGTCCGAATTTCTCGGTAGCGATTCTCCAGATATCTTCCAGGTTGTAGAAGTCGCGCGGGTCGAGCATGTGGTACCGCAGGTACTTCTCGGCTTGAACGGAAAATATGTCGAGCGGGTACCGAATGTGGCTCTTGAGCGATTCAGGCATCTGCTCGAAGGGCACAAACAGTTTCGGGAACATCGACTGATAGGCCTGCACGAGGGGATCGGACGCATCGACCACATAGAAAGTCGGTGTCCCGTCGTAGGCGTCAACGGTTATCTTGACGCTATTACGAATGTAGTTGAAATCCGACGAAGGGTCAGCCAGATCAGTAACCGGATCGGAATAGGGGAAGTGATCGGATGTGGTATAGGCGTCCTGAATCCAGAACAGGCGGCCCTCGGCGGCAACGATGTACGGGTCTTTGTCCAGGCGAAGGAACGGCGCTATGGCTGATACGCGCTCAGCGATCTGTCGACGATACTGGATGCGGCTATTGCTGTTGATCTCCCCGCTAATGAACAGGTTGAGATCGCCGAAATGCCAGGCGAATGCCAGGCGATTGAGCGGCGAGCCGACGTTGACCCCGCCCCTGCCGTCATACCGGTTATTGCGTATCTCCTTACCCTCGGCCTGGTAGTCCAATTCCTCGGTGTTGGTATTGACGACGACGTACTCGTTTGTCTGTTCGCCATAGTAGATGCGGGGATTGTCGATTACGGTCTCGGGCGGCGTGGACTGTTCTTCGGCCTGGACGGCGATGACGCCGTCGGCGGGAATGTCCTTGGCGAAGAACTCCGGCCTGCCCTCGGTGGTAAACTCGGTCACGGGGCTCATCGCGATGCCGAAACCGTGCGTGTAGCGTAGGCGTCTATTTACCCACGTCTGCGCCTCGGCCTCCAGATCGTCGGGGCTCACCTCGCGCGCCGCCACCATCACCTGCCGGTAGTGACCGTCAACCGTGTAGCGGTCGACGTCCGCCACGTTGAAGTCGTAGTAGAGACGAATCTTCTGGATCTGCTTGTAGACGTCGGATACCGGGCCGTTGTCCCAGAGGCGAATGTTCTCCACCGTGACGGCGTTGGCGGCCAGGACCTCCGGGGCGAGATTGGGGACTGCGGGATACGACTGCGTTCTGATGGTATCGAGCCCGAAGGCATTGCGCGTGAGGTTGATGTTGCGCTCGATGTACTCGGCCTCACGGGTGAACTCGTTCGGGTTTACGGCGAACCGCTGCAGCGCGTTCGGCCAACCGACGGTGAGTACAAGCGACATCAGTATCCAGAGCGCGACCGCGCCGACCATGACCCTGATGCCGCGCTGATAGGCGTTTACGATCATGAGCACGCCGCCGACAGCGGCGATGATGGTCATTATTAGGAGCGCGGGCATTCGAGCGTTCACGTCGGCGTATGCGGCCCCGTAGACGACGCCGCTATCCGAAAGAACAAGCTCCCAACGGTCGAGCCAGTGTCCTGCCGCCAGGGTGAACATGAGTATCGCGGCGATGATGGAGATATGAATCTTTAGCGGGCCGGTGAAGAGGAAGCCCACTCCCCTCATGTTGAAGTTGATGAAATAGACGAGCAGGGTCAGGACCCCGACTGCAATTGTCGCGGTGAAGAACCAGCCGCGAATGGTGTCCAGCAGGGGTAATGTGAAGATATAGAAGCCAACGTCTCTGCCGAAGACCGGCTCGGTCACTCCGAACGACACCGCGTTTTCAAACTTGAGGAAAAGTTCCCAGTTGGAAGCGGCGATTGCGCCGAAAACGACCGCGACGGCTATGACCGCGACGATGCTGCCCCACTTGAATAATTTCCTGAGGAATCGCTGCGTCTGAGCCTCCAACGGCATTTCCACCGGTCCTTGCGCCAAACGATGGGCGAAGTAGATGCTCACTCCGCCGAGCAGCCCAATAATGGCGCCGCCGCCGAAGAAAAGTGCGAGGCGGGTAACCAGAACGGTGCGGAATACGCCGAGGTAACCTACGGAGTCGAACCACAAGTAGTCGGTGTAAATGGTGCGCCCGAAGTTGAGAGCCGCGTATATCGCTACAAGCGCTACAATGATCGACCCCCACTTGATCCGGTTGCGCAACTCAGGCGTGATGAAGTTGCTCAGATCGAACGGTAGGTTGGACTCCGACGGGAATTCGTAGGCCATAGTTTCCTTTTCTGGTTCCGGCGGTCTAATACTGCAAGATAGGGCTTTGAAACCGTATCAGAGGGCAACGTCGTGTTCAACCGAGCTTTAGCTGCACGCTTCGACGATCATCCCACCCGTGTCCCCACAGATGCTCCGTCCAGGAAGCTCCTCAGGGCGTGCGGGTTCCGTCCGTCGATGATCCGCGTCGTGCGTCCCTCGCCGACGTTCTTGAGACAGGCGCCTATCTTCGGGATCATGCCCCCGGCGATGACGTTGGACTGCATCAACGACCTCGCCTGCCGTTCCGTAATCCTGGGAATCAGCCTCCTGGAGGAATCCAGGACACCCTCCACGTCGGTCATGAACACCAGCTTTTCAACCCCAAGCGCTGCCGCGATTTCTCCGGCGGCGGTGTCGGCGTTCACGTTCAATAGGGTTGCCTCGTCTTCGCGCAGCCGGATGGCTACAGGCGCGATGATGGGCATGAAGCCCGACTCGACGGCGGCACGGATAGGTTCGGTGTTGACTTGGGTAACCTTGCCCACGTAGCCGAGATCGGGGTCGAGTATTTCAGCCTGGAGGATTCCACCGTCCACGCCGGAGAGCCCGACGGCCTTACCCCCAAGCGAAAGCGCCCTGGAAACGATCTGCTTGTTTATG
>JAPPDQ010000377.1 GCA_028875495.1 Chloroflexota bacterium | reverse complement strand
GCGACCAGTTGGAACTGATCGCGTTCGGCCTCCGCGGGACGACGGATGGTCGCATCCAATTCCCGCTCTCTACGCAGTATCTCCTCTTGCTGGATCTCGATCTGCTTCTGGCGCTCGACGACCTCGACCTGCAGTTCCTCTTCGCGGATCTGCTGGCGAGTCTTGGCCTCCTGCAGCGAGTAGGCCAGTTCGGCCTCGGCGCGTCGGGCGTTGACCTGCTGGTCGTACTCCGCCTTCTGAGTCTCGAAGTCCCGCTGAGACTGAGCGATGGCGGTATCAGCGCTATACCTTGCAGCTTCTCGCTGCTGTTGGGCCTGGGCCTCCTTGATCCCCGAGTCACGCTCGGCTTCCGCTTCACCAATTGCGGCGTCACGTTTTACTTCGGCGGTTCTCCGGACTCCAAGAGCTTCCAGGTACCCCTGCTCATCCTGAATGTCGCGGATGGAGAAGCTGACGATCTCCAGTCCCATGTTGGTCATGTCGGTCGCGGCCACGTCTCGTACCTGTTCAGCGAATGCCACCCGATCCCGGTAGATCTCCTCGACCGTCATAGTGCCGAGAATGGCGCGCTGCTGGCCCTCCAGGGTCTGCAATGCGACCTCAGCGGTCTGGCTGACCGATTTGCCGAGGAACTGCTCGGCGGCGGTCCTGATGGCCTCCTCGCCGCGTCCCACCTTCACCTGCGCGACGCCGTCGACAGAGACCGCGACGCCCTCCTTCGTGTAGACTCTCGCTGTATTGACCTGAAGGGTCATTACCTCCAGCGAGAGCATCTGCGCCTTTTGGACGAACGGCAATACGAACATCCTGCCGCCGACTTTAACCTTCGGTTGTCTGCTTCCTCCCGATACGATCAGCGCATGGTTCGGTCCTACTGTATGAAAGCCTGCCATTTTTTTCTCCCCCTAGTTTTATTTATTTGGACATGTATCACTATTCGGTTGTTTCCGGTATGTCTTCATAGAGCTTCTCGACCTTGAGTACCTCATTGTAAACCCCGACGACACGAATCTCGTCGCCTTTCTTGATGAGGATTCCGGGGTCGGTCGAGGCCGACCACTCCTGGTTCGCCACCCAGACCTTGCCGGCCGGGCTCAGCTCCGAAACGGCGACGCCCCACTGCCCCTCCAGCAGCATTGCCTCCTCAGATTGGAATCCACTGGACGTGCCTCCCTCAGTTCGTGCAAAGCGGATGAAGAAGAACCACGTCACGGTAATGAGAGCGGTCATAGCGGCGATCATGAAGGGGCTCACCATGAAGCTGGGCTCCGGCAGGTCGGAGGCGCTGAAGAAGTCCCCGAACAGGAAGACCGCTCCCAGGACAAGAGCAATAATTCCACCCGCGCCGAAGGGACCGAATCCCGGCGCGGTCGTCTCACCATAGAAGAGACCAATTGACAGCGCAATGAGACCGACACCGAGCCAGCTGCCCGGCAGATTGAAGAATCCGACGAAGGCGAGACCGAGCATGATCACTCCCAAGATGCCCGGACCGGCCAGGCCCGGAATGAGCATTTCAATCAAGAGGGCGATACCGCCTATGAGGAATAGGGCGAATACCACGTTGGGATTGACGATGATTCTGAGAGCTCGTTCGAGCAGGGTGCTGTCGAGCTGGCTCACGCTCGCGCCCTTGGCCGTAAGGGTGACCACCTGTCCGCTCCCTATCGTTGCCGTGCGGCCGTCAAGCTGGTCGAGCATGGAGTCCATGTCGGGCGCGATCAGGTCGATGACGCCGAGTTCGAGGGCCTCTTCCGCCGAGTAGGCAGTCGACTTTAGGACAGTATTCTCCAGCGCCTCGGAATTGCGATCGCGCGCTTGGGCGATGCTGCGGATGAATGCGCTCGTATCGGCGCTGATTTTCCTTTCGAGTGTCGGTGGAATGTCCTCGCCGTCCGATGCTATGGGCGATGCTGCTCCTATGGTGGTACCGGGCGCCATGACGGCGAAGTTGGCCGCCGCTGCAATAAACGTTCCGGCGGACGCGGCGCGTGCGCCGGCAGGGCCGACGAATACGGCTACAGGGGTGTCTGACGCCAAGATATGTTCGACGATCTCACGCGTCGACTCCAGCAGACCGCCGGGCGTGTCGAGCTGGATGACCACCAGCGACGCCCCTTTGCCGCGCGCCTCGTCGATGCCTCGCGCGATACGGTCGGCTGTCAGGGGTTCGATGTTGCCGTCGACCTCGATGACGAGCACGGATGAACCGTCGGCGGAGACGGAGTCACCGTTTTGCCACACGACGACGGTAAAGGCGATCATTACGAATAAAGTTGTAATGACGTGACGCATGGAAGCTCTCTCATCGTAAGATTCTGCTATATGTTCGCATCGTAATTGAGACTGAATAGAGTGTCAAGCTGTCGTTCAACGAACATCGCACCTCGACTTTATTGTATCCCCTGTGGGCCCGCATCACACGACTCTGTGATTTTTGGAAGAAAAAGAGAAGCCCCGGGATTCGTCCCGGGGCTTCTCAGTGTATGAGCCTTTAGTCGTCGATGTGAGGACTAGTAGTCCATCGGCGGGGCAGCAGGCATCGGCGGGGTCTCCTCGGGGATGTCGGAGATCAGCGACTCGGTGGTGAGGACCATCGCGGCGACGCTGGCGGAGTTCTCGATGGCCGCTCGCGTGACCTTTGCGGGGTCCATGATACCGCGACCGAGCAGGTTCCCGTACTCTCCGGCCTCGGCGTCGTAGCCCCAATCGGCTTCGCCCTTGAGGCTCTCTGCCAGCACGACGTCGCCCGCCACGCCGGTGTTCTCGGCGATGAGCTTGAGCGGCTGCTGGAGGGACTTTCGGAGGATGCGGATACCGGTATCCTCGTCTCCGTCGAGATCTAGGGAGTCGAGGGAGGAGCTTGCGCGGACGAGCGTGAGACCGCCGCCCGGAACAATGCCTTCCTCAACCGCGGCGCGGGTGGCGGACAGGGCGTCCTCGACGCGGAGCTTCTTCTCCTTGAGCTCCACCTCTGTCGCCGCGCCGACCTTGATGATCGCGACGCCGCCTGACAGCTTGGCGAGGCGCTCCTGGAGCTTCTCGCGGTCGTAGTCGGAGGTCGTCTCTTCGATCTGCTGCTTGATCTGCTGGATGCGGCCCTGAATGGCGTCCTCGGAGCCTGCGCCGTCCACGAACGTGGTGTCTTCCTTGGAGGAGACTACGCGCCGAGCGCGGCCAAGGTCCTCGACATTGACGGAGTCGAGCTTGCGCCCGACCTCTTCGCTGATGACCTGGCCGCCGGTGAGGATGGCCATGTCGCGGAGCATCTCCTTGCGGCGGTCGCCGAATCCCGGAGCCTTGACGGCGAGGATGTTCAGCGTGCCTCGGAGCTTGTTGACCACGAGGGTTGCGAGGGCCTCGCCCTCGACGTCCTCGCCGATAAGGACGAGGTTCTTGCCGACCTGGAGGATCTTCTCAAGGGCGGGGAGCAGCTCCTGGATGGAGGAGAGCTTCTTGTCGGTGATGAGG
>JAPPDQ010000454.1 GCA_028875495.1 Chloroflexota bacterium | reverse complement strand
CAGGGAATCAAGAACGTGATCGACGCTTGCCTGTCCCGTCAGGATCAGGCAGTCGTCGTCGGTCAGGCGCGCTACGACCGTGTCACCGGATATAGATACCGAACCGACCGGCGTGGCCTTGTAGTCGGAGAGAGCTTCATCGACCGAATCTCCCTGCAAGCGGATCTTGCCGATGTGACTGAAGTCGACAATCCCGACGCCCTCTCGGACCCGGGTCGCCTCCTCTTCTGGATCCGTGTATCGCGCCGGAAGCGTCCAACCCTCGTGCTCGACCATCTCGGCCCCGATTTCGAGATGCCGATAGTGCATGGCGCTTATGGCAGATGGTCGCTCAACTTGCATCATCACTCGCGAAGCCTCTTGCCTTCCGGATCGTAGAAGGGAGTGAGCGTCACCGACGCTTCGTGTGCGCTGCCCTCCGTCCATATTCTGATAGTCTCGCCCTCATCGGCGAGATGAGCGGGGACGCGCGCGTAGCCGAATCCCTTGCCCATGGTGGGGCTGAGCCGAGAGCTGGTGATCCGGCCAATGGGCCAGTTCTCCTCGTCCACGACCGAGTCTCCGTCGTGAGGCACCACGCCGTCGCTCATGACGAACCCCACCAGCTTGTCGCGGTCCCCTTGATCCCTGGCGAGTCGCAGTCCACCGGCCCCCACGAAGTCGCCCTTGTCGAACTTGACCACCCAGTCCGCTCCCACGTCGAAGGGGGTCGTGAGCAGATCGGTGTCCTGGCTGGGGATGATGTGCATCTTCTCCAAACGGAGGATGCGCTGGGCCTCGACCCCGAACGGACGGATATCGAACTCCTCACCGGCGGACAGCAGCGCGTCCCACATGTGCTCGCCGTACTCCGCCGGACAGTGCACCTCCCACCCGGACTCGCCGACGAAGCCAATCTTCAGCAGGATGGCGGGCACTTCTGCCACGTCACCGCGCTTCACCCGCATGTAGCGGAACTTCGAGGGAGAGAGGTCAATGTCCGTCAGCTTCGAGAGCGTTGCCCGCGCGTTCGGCCCCGCGATGTTGATGACGGAGTACCCCGACGTGACGTTCGTGACATACGCGCGCATCTCGCGGTCGGCCATCCACCATTGGAACCACTGCTCGACCGTCTCGACGTTGGCGGTCGAGGTCGTGACATAGTAGTGATCGTCAGCGAGGCGGGCGACCGTACCGTCGTCCATGATCGTGCCGTTGTCTCCCGTGAGCACCCCGTATCGGACGCGCCCAGGTCGCAGGTCTGAGAAGCGGTGCGTGTACACGAAGTCGAGAAGCTCGGGGGCGTCCTTTCCCTGAACGTCGAGCTTGCCCAGCGTTCCCACGTCGATGATGCCGACGCTCCGCCGGACGGCCTTAGCCTCCTCCTGTGGGTCGCCGTAGCTGTGCGGACGGTGCCAGCCTCCCGACTCAGCCATCTTGGCGTTCGCTTGAAGGTGTCGCTGGTGGATGGGCGTTCGCTTGAATGCCATGTGCATCGGCCCGGCCAGTTCGCCCAATGTGAGCGGCTGGACAGGTGGGCGGGAGGTAGTCGAACCGACCTCCGTGAGCGGCGTGTCCGTCTCTTGGGACAAGATCTCCGCAAACCGCTTGTGGCACATCTTCCCCTGGCACGGCCCCATTGTTACCGTGCTGTACCGTTTCAGCATCTGCACGTCACGAAAGCCCTCGTCCACGCCCTGTACCACGTCCTTGGCCAGCACGTCCTCGCAATAGCAGACGAACTGGCGCGGTCCCGCCGCGAGATCGACGGGGGCCGGTGTGATGAGCACCCGGCGTCGGTATGTGGAGATGCTCTCCCTCAACGACTGCTTAATAGTCGAACGCTCGGTACCATTCGCGGAGGGCCTGATGGCCGACGATGCTTCAATGCCCGCGAGTCTCCCCTGCAGGGCGGACACGTTCGGGTCGTGAATGGCGGTCACGTCGCCCGCCGCGTGGACGTACTCCGGCAGCTTAACGGGTATGTCCGCGTCCACGTCGAAGTCGCGCATGAACGTGGCGCCTGCCTGGTGGAGCAGCGCGGACGACGGCTGAAAGCCCCCGCTCATGGCGATGGTGTCGCAGTCGAACTGGCGCTCGTTGCCGGTCGTTCCGTTCGGCCCGATCTCACCGACGATACCCCCGATCACGGTTCGCGTGCCCTCCGCCCTGACCATGGCATAGTTGGGGAGAATCAGCACGCCCATGGACTTGAGGGTTGTGGCGGCGTCGAGATCGCGGCGGAACTCCGGGCGAGTATCGGCGAGGGCGACAATTCTCATGCCCGCTTCGAGCATGTCGAGAGCGGCATAATACCCTTCGTCGTTGGTCGTCACGACGAGCGCGGAGTTGCCCGGCTTGACGCCGTAGAGGTTGATGAGACGCCGGATCCCCGTGCTGAGCATGACGCCGGAGAGGTCGTTGCGCTCGAACGTGAGCGGCACCTCCTGTGCCCCTGTCGTAACGATCACGTGGCGGCCACGCAGGTGCACGATCCCGTGCGGAGTACGGACGCCGAGCAGGTTGCCCTCGTAATGGCCGAAGACCGTGGAGTCGGAGAGAACGTCGATGCGGTCGCTTTCGGCAACTCGCGAAGCAAGGAGATGAGCGGCTTCCGGCACGGCTAGTCCTGTGTCCTCGCCCAAATCTACCAACTGGTGTCGGGAGCCATACCGTAGCTTGCCTCCGAGCGTCGGTTGATCGTCCACGAGCGTAACGCGAGCGCCGTTTCGTGCCGCCTCTAGGGCTGCCGACATTCCGGCGACGCCTCCGCCAACCACTGCAACGTCTGCATGGGCATACGTGCGGTGCTCGCCAGCATGACCCTCCGCATCGAGATTGACGCTCCCCAGTCCCGCCAGCCGCCGGATGAGGGAAGCCGAGAAGTCCCACAGGGCTCTGGGGCGGTAGAGGCCCTTGTAGTAGAATCCGATGGGCAGCGCCCAGCGAAAGCGGTCGATGACGGAGAACAGGTCTCGTTCTAGCCCGGGCCAGGCGTTCTGCCCCTTGACCTTCATTCCCTGTTCTACGCGCTGGACGCACGCCCGGACGTTTGGGACGCCGTCGACGGTCATAAGGCAGTTCGGACAGCTCCCGGAGACACACAGCATCCCTCGAACGCGATGGAACTTGAAGCTGCGGGAGAAGATGCGGACACCGGATGCGTACAGGGCAGAGCCGACCGTGTCACCCTCGTAGGCGTGCACCGACCTGCCGTTGAACTCGAACTCGATCCTCTTGGAGCGGTCGATTAGCTCCAGGGGAGCGGGGTCCAGGCGTGGCGAACGACGGTCGGTAGTCATTGCTGGCGGGGCCGTTTCTGCGGCCACTCGGTGTTGGCGATATGATTGGTCACGGTGTCGCGGTGGGCCACGAACCACTTCCGGCAACCGTACGAGTGGTACCACCACTCGGTGGTCTCGCCCGCGATGTTCTTGGTGAAGTAGAAGTACCGGGTCAGATCCTCGTCGGAATCGTTCATCGACCTGCGCTGCGAGAGCGGCGATATCTCCC
>JAPPDQ010000247.1 GCA_028875495.1 Chloroflexota bacterium | reverse complement strand
GAGGCGTTTGAAGATTCGGTCAACACGTTCCCGCCTCTGTCCAACACGGTTCGTATGATGATGTTCCGAGAGATTGGGTTGGCGTGGGGCGCGTTGGCAGGTAATGAGATGGCCACAGCTTTGGCGATTGTGGAGAAGCACGGGCCTGCCGGCACGAAGGCGGAGCCGGAGGAGTGGAGGCTGTTGAGCGGGATGGCGGTTATCTATCAGCAGGCGAGGGACGAGAACGGAGAGTATATTTCCCGGGCCCGTGAACTCGTCGAGAGCGCGGTCGAGCTTGCGCCGTCGAGGGGCGAAGTGCGGGCGCTTCTCATAGCGCAGCACCTCGTAGAGAATGACCCACAGGGGGCATTGAGGCTCATCGAGGACTACGTAGCCGAGGCCCCGGAGACAGAGCACCGTTACGAGCCGCTTCGTGAACAAGCTGACCGGATTCAGAATGCGGAGGAAACCGATGGATAGGCCCAGAAGAGGAGACGCATGACCATCTACCCCGTCATACTTGCGGGAGGTTCGGGCACTCGACTGTGGCCGTTGTCGCGGGAGTACTACCCGAAGCAGTTTCTGCCGCTGATCAGCGAGTCGTCGAGCATGCTCCAGGAAACGCTGGCCCGTCTGGAACTGATCGAGGAGGCGACTTCTCCCATTCTCGTGTGCAGTGAGCTGCATCGTTTCATCATTGCCGACCAGCTAAGAGAGGTGGGGGTTGAAGCGACGAGCATCATCGTCGAGCCGGCGGGCAGGAATACCGCGCCTGCGCTGACGCTGGGGGCGCTACGGGCCCAGGAAGTAGTGGAGGACGGCAGCGATCCGATTTTGCTTGTCACGCACTCGGACCACTTGATTACGGAGCCTCAACGATTCTTGGACGCGTTCCGCGTCGGTTTGGCGCTGGCGTCCGAGGGAGACGTGGTGACGTTTGGCGTGCCTCCGACCGGTCCGGAGACGGGGTACGGGTACATCGAGAATGGAGCTACCCTCCCCTCAGTTGACGGGGGTGCGTACGCCATTCATTCGTTTGTGGAGAAGCCCGACCTGTCTGCCGCCAAGGAGTATTGCGAATCGGGACGGTACCTGTGGAACAGCGGGATATTCATGATGCGCGCCTCCGTGTGGCTCCGGCAGTTGGAGCAGCACCGCCCCGACATCACCGCCGCCGTTCGGGAGGCTTACTCGCGAGGGAAGGACTTTTTTGAGTTCTTCCGACCGGAGGAGCAAGCATTCCTGAACTGTCCGAGTGAGTCGATAGACTACGCGGTGATGGAAGGAGCAGGATCTGCGGCGGCGGAAGACGATGGATCGACGGGGTTCGCAGTCGTGCCGATAGACGTGGGCTGGTCGGACATCGGGTCGTGGTCTACCCTGAGAGAGCAGCGTCAGCAGGACACCCAGGGGAACGTGATCCAGGGGGACGTGTACACCGACTCCACAAAGAACTCGCTGGTGATCGGCCAGCACCGACTGGTGGCGGCGATTGGGCTGGAGGATGTCGTCGTCATCGAGACGGCGGACGCGGTCTTGGTGGCGCATAAGGACAGTGTGCAGGACATCAAGGAAATTGTAGAGCAGCTAAGGAAGGATGGGAGGCCTGAGGCGGACGTTCACCGCAAGGAGCATCGGCCATGGGGATCGTTCGATATTCTCGACGGGGGCGAGGGCTTCCAGGTCAAGCGTCTGACGATCTCTCCCGGCGCGTCGGTGTCGTTCCAGTACCACAACCACCGGGCGGAACATTGGATTGTGGTACGTGGGACGGCCAAAGTGACCAAAGGCGACGAGGTGTTCATCCTCAACGAAAACGAGTCGGTCTCGATACCTCAAGGGATGAAACACCGTTTGGAGAACCCGGGGGACATTCCACTAGAGGTAATCGAGGCCCAGATGGGCCACTACCTGGGTGAGGACGACATCATCCGGCTAGAGGACAACTACAACCGTGAGACGAGTACGGAGGAGAACTGCGAATAGAGCAAAGTGAACCAGGCGTGCATTCCGCGCAGGAAGGAGAACCCAACATGAAAGCGATGGTGTACCACGGGAATCGCGATCTGAGGCTTGAGACGGTTCCGGACCCCAGCCCCACCGAGGGCGAGGCTCTGCTGCAAGTCGACTATTGCGGAATCTGCGCGACCGACATCGAAGAGTACGTGTACGGGCCGAAGTTCATCGACAAGACCAAGCTGCCCATCATTACGGGTCACGAAGTGACCGCGACGGTCGTTGAAGCACCCGATCAGGCCGGGCACCTTTCATCGGGAACACGGGTCGCGCTGAATACGGTCTTGACGTGCGGGGCGTGCTTCTGGTGTTCCAAGGGCGAGACTCCGCAGTGCGAGCAATTCACGGTGGTAGGGTTCGACCGGCCCGGCGGGCTTGCGGAGTACCTGTCTTGGCCGGCAGAGGAGCTGATTCCCCTACCCGACAGCGTCTCAAGCGAGGCTGCGGCGCTGATCGAACCGTCGGGGGTGGCGCACCACTGCGTTCAGCGCGGAAACATTCAGCCCGGCGAGACGGTCGCAGTCGTCGGGGCCGGCACCGTCGGTACCCTCACCATGCAGATCGCCAGGGCAAAGGGGGCGCGGGTATTTGCCGTCGATGTGAGGCAGATGAGTCTCGATCTCGCAAGCTCACTTGGGGTTGAGGTCGCCATCAATGCGGCGGAAGAGGACGCCGAGGCGATTCTCAAGGACCTTACTGACGGACGCGGTCCTGACTTGGTTATCGACGCCGCGGGAGCGCCGAATACTCCGGCAGACTGCATGAGATACGTTCGGCGAGGCGGACGGGTCGTCCTTGTGGCGATCTACACATCCACGCCTGAGTTCGACTTTAACTCGATTGTCGCGCAGGAGAAGACCGTGATTGGGACGATTGCCTACGGTCGCGCCGACGTGCAGGCATCCGTTGACTTGATCGCGGCGGGTAAGCTGAGTACGACTCCGCTGATAACCGATCAGATTGGACTGGATGAAGTGATCGACGTCGGGTTCGAGCGGATGATGGCGCCGACGAAGGACGTGTTCAGGATTCTCGTTAAGCCCTAGAGGGTGGTACTCACATCCGTTCGGTCTGAGCCTGTCGAAGGGCGGTTCATGATTCAACAAGCTCACCACGAACGGTTTACGCGGACTTCGGAAACACCCCTTAGCTCGAATCGCTGACAAAGCCGTACTTGCGGAGCGTTGCTATCCACTTGGCGCGCTCCGGGTTGTTGTCGGGGTTGTTCAGCCAGAACGGATCGCGCTGCAGGAGCGGGAAGATATCCCTGATTTTCGACTCCGCGGTTACCTGTTCGCGGACGGCCTGCTCCTGTTCCGGCGTCTTGGGCGCGGCGAAGTATCCCATCGTAATGAGCCGGCGGTCCTCTCCGCCGCCATAGCTGCCGTGCCACGCGTAGTTGTCGAAGATCAGGACGTCGCCACACTCGACGGCGGCGATGTGTGAGGGCACCTGGTCGACGGTGAGGCCGTCATCCTGCAATAAGACATCGGAATGGGCAAATCCCTCCTTGAGGGGGATGCGCTTGAACTCGGA
>JAPPDQ010000560.1 GCA_028875495.1 Chloroflexota bacterium | reverse complement strand
GGGAACTGCTCGAACAGTACGGCGCCCTGCTAGCGCCGCACGATCCGGCGGCCGCATACGTTGCCGCACACCGCTACCGTCTCGCAGACAACACTCCCCTGCTGTACAAGACGAAAGACTACGGCAAGACGTGGCAATGCATCACCGACGGAATCCCGGATCACGAGTACACGTGGGTGATCCGGGAGGACCCCGAGCGGGAAGGCCTGCTCTACGCTGGGACTGAGCTCGGCATTCACGTCTCGTTCGACGACGGGGAGTCATGGCAGTCGCTGCAGGGCAACCTGCCCGTGGTCGCCGTGCACGACATGAAGATCAGGAACGACAGCAACGAACTCGCCGTAGCGACGCACGGTCGCTCATTCTGGATTCTGGACGACTTGAAGCAACTCAGGCAGGTCGCAGACGCCTCAGAAGGTGACGGCATCCAGCTCTTCAAGCCCGCGAGCGTGGTGCGGAGCGCGTATCAAATGACATCGGGGCGCTCATCGGGAGATGGGAAGAAGTACATGCTGCGGCTGGGCTCCGCGGCGACGTGGACTGAACAAAAGGATGAGAACGAGCAGTCGCACGCCACCTTCATCGACGCCGGAAACAATCCGCCGACGGGCGCGATCTTCCACTACAACCTTGCGGATGCGGATGCGAGCGAGGCAGTCTTGACCATCTCGGATGGCGACGGGAAGGCAGTACGCACCGTTCGGCCCAAGCCTTGCGATTACGACGACCTGTCCGACTCGGAGAAGCCCGCAGGCCCATTCCTTCCGGTCGACAAGGGCATGAACCGGTATATCTGGGACTTGCGCTACGACCAGTCGTCAAGAGTCGGGACGGCTCCGAAATCCGAGGCAGCGGAAGGGCCGTTGGTGGTTCCCGGGACGTACACGATCACCCTCACCGTGGGCGGACAGACCGATAGCCAGGAAGTTACCGTAGAGCAGGACCCGCGCGTGTCCACGTCCGACGAAGAATTCCAAGGTCAACTCGACCTCATGCTTCGAGTGCGGGACAAGACAGGCGAGGTGCATGACGCCATCAACCGTATCAGGAGTATACGGGGACAGGTGGCAGAGTGGGCAGGTCGGGCGGACGCGGCAGGAAAGGGTGATGCTCTCACGGACGCAGTCGAGGGCCTGAACGATTCGCTCGGCTCCATCGAACTGGCATTGATCCAGACGAAGGCGCCAGAAGAGGAGGGACTCGACCGCATCAGACTGCCCGCGGGTGTGGGATTCAAGCTCAAGGAGCTCATGGCGGCGGTCTCCTCGGCGGACGCGGCCCCGACCATGCAGCAACACGACGTTTTCGGCGTACTATCCGAAAAGGCGGATGGCGCGTTGGAGCGTCTCGAGGAGCTTGAGAACGAGGACCTGCAGCGATTCGTAGACACACTGCATGAGCTCGAAGTCCCGGCGATCATCGCGAAGGCGTAGGGCGTGATCCGCTCACGGGGATTTCTGGGAGTAACGTCCGCAGACTTCCTGGTGCGCTCTGCGTACCAGATGGGCAAGACGCCGCTTTTGCCGCTTTTTGCTGCCAGTCTGGGCGCGGGGGACGTGCTGCTCGGATTCATCGTGGCCGTTTCGACCCTGACCGGCATGGTGCTCAAGCCGTTCGTCGGCATCCTCTCCGACCGGACGGGGCGGCGCATCTGGCTCCTCGTCGGCACAGCGGTGTTCGCGGGAATGCCCTTCGTCTACGGGTTCGTGGACTCGCCCGACCAGCTCGTACTCGTGCGAATCGTCCATGGGCTTGCGACCGCGATCTACGGTCCGGTGACCCTTGCCTACGTGGTTGAGCTGTCGAGTTCCAACCGGGCTGAGAGACTCGGCTGGTTCTCCATGGCAAGGAACGCAGGGTACGTTGTGGGCCCCCTGGCGGCGGGAGTCCTCCTCCTGAGAATGGACCCCGTACACGTCTTCACGGTGGTTGGACTTCTGAGCAGTCTCGCATTCGTGCCCATAGCCCTGCTGCCGGAAACCAAGTCTGCGCCTCAGGTACAGAGGCCGTCATTCGTTACGCAGGCGAGGCGGGCTATATCCGTAGCCGGCCGCTCATCCGGCGTCTGGCTGGCGGGAGGAATGAGTGCGCAGGTGCTTGTCGCGGAATATGCCGTCAAGACGTTTTTGCCGGTCTACGCCCTCTCACAGGGCGTGAACGTTGCGGTGGTCGGCGCGTACTTCGCGCTGCAGGAAGGGACGCATCTCGTTCTCGCGCCGCTGGGAGGACGCCTCGGCGACAGACTTGGTCACATGCCAACCGTGGCGCTCGGCATGGCCTCAATGGCAGTCGGTCTGCTCACCCTTTCGTTCGGTCATGACACCAGCGCTCTCGTGCTGTCGGCGATTCTCATTGGGACCGCGCAAGCTCTCGTGTTTCCCTCGGCGTTGGCGTCCGTCGCTACGGCCGTAAGCAAGCACGATCTCGGGGCCTGCATGGGCCTCGTGGGAGCTATGAAGAACTCGGCGAAGGTGGCAGGCCCCATATTCGCGGGACTGCTGATCCACCTCTTCGGCTTGGAGGTTACGCTTGCCTCCATGGGGGTCATGCTGATAGGCGTCGCTCTCGGAATCTATCTCTTTTGGAGAGCGGGACTCCGACGGAGCGATTCCCTGGCAGTCGCGGCAGGCGACGCCTCCATCAAGTAATCACCCGGCGCATCGCCGCAGCCAATTGCGCTCATTCGCTCGTCCGAAGGGCGCCTGTGATACGATGGTTTTGGTGGACATTCGAACGCCCCAACCTTGGGGAAGGATACCTGTCCAGGGAGTTCAAGCGGACATGACGTGGCTGTGGAAAGTGCCTGACATGCGGACGCGGGTGGCGTTTGCTCGAAGAAACGCCCCCGGCGATATCTTCACTCAAATCGCCCGCTTCATCGTCTACTACCTCTCCTCGCTGTTGATTTTCGTTCTGAGGCCGGTCGACTACCTCGGCAGATCGATTTTCAAGGTGGCCTTTCACATGGGCACGGTGATTGGGTTCTTCTACGTGTTCGGCCTCCTCTTCTTCATGCTGCTGTCCGCCCTATGGATACCCTTCTGGGGGCTGCTCGTCGGGAGCAGCTGGCTCTGGTTAAGACAGGCTTGGACGCGCCCTATCCTGCTGCTTCCGGGAATGGCGTTCTCGTTGGCGCTAACGGTCATCCTGATGCTGGTGCCCGACCCGGAGAAGCACCCGAAGTACGTCACGATCGCGCAGGAGTGGCCGCTAACCTGGAACCTCTGGTACCCCCCACTGACCTACTTCGAGGAGCACAACATCTGGGACCCCGACGTCAACCCGTACGAGGCGGATAGGCTCTTCAACGTGCAGAAGAGCCAAAGGCAAGTGGCAACCGAACGGGACTCCGGACCGTCCTAGGCGACTGGTCTAGGCTTAGATGGCGGTCTGATGGCTCTCTGAATCCCATTCGTGGTGAACTTCATCGAGCCATGACGAACCCTTCGACAGGCTCAGGGTGAACGGGCTTTTCGGACACCCTGTTAGGCGAATACCGGAATCTGCTCGTAGGTACCACCGACGATGGGCTTGGAGTCCCCGCCCATCC
>JAPPDQ010000595.1:721-3557 GCA_028875495.1 Chloroflexota bacterium | reverse complement strand
CAGCCTCTGCGGGGATGTTGATCTCCTCGACACGCTCGACAATCGCAGCTAGTCTCTCATCGTCAGGCGGGATCTCCTGGCCTCCCTCGGCGTTGTAGAACTTGCTGCCGTTGTCGTCTGGATGGTTGTGCGACGCGCTGACGTTGATCCCACCTTGAGCGCCAACCCAGCGGATCAGGAAGGACAGCTCTGGCGTAGAAATGTAGCCCCCGTCACTCGAGGGCAGAGCATAGACCTCGACCCCGGCCGAGGAGTAGACCGCAGCGGCGATGCGTGCAAAGTCCTTGGAACTCAACCCCAGCAACGGGTTCTCCAAGTCGTTGGGGTAAGTCCCGCGGATGTCGTGGAAGGCGCGCACGTCGTTCGCGATGACGACCTTCAGCCTCTCCGGCTCGCCGAAGCGCTGCCGGAGGTATTTGACATGACCTTGCACCGACGAGGCGATCGTGTAGGGATTGATGCGGTTCGGCCCCACTCCTACGGGACCACGCCGTCCGCCAGTTCCGAAGGGGATCATTTGGTAGAAGCTGTCGATCAAGAGGTCGAACTTCTCCGCTTCGACCATCCAGCGCAGGATCGCGCCGTAGTCACTGCGCGGAACCAATCCAGCGAGCTTGTCCGTACCGAGCCAGTCCTCGAAGTTTGCCAGCGCCGAGCGCTTGATCTCCTCGGGCAGGTTGATCGACTCAACGCCTTGCCTCGCTCGGGCAAGGAGGTTGTCAGGGGCTGCGCTCATAGTTGACTCACGTGGCGGCTAGCCGGTTCGAGATCCTCGGGCCGGCCCACGTCGCGCCAGAAGCCGGGCACTTCGAAGAAACGCACAGTCTTCCCCGAGTTCACGGTCTCGGAAATCGCATCCGTGAGGTCGTATTCGCCCCGAGCCGACAGGCCCAACCCGGCCAAGGCCTCGAAGATGCGGTCATGGAATAGGTAGACCCCGGCGCACAAGAAATTGGTCGTCGAGGTGCCTTTCGGGGGCTTCTCCACGATCTTCACGACGCGGTCTGCTTCCACGTATACCGCGCCTCCCCTGTAAGGGTCGTCGACATATGTCAGTGCCAAGACCATCTCTGCGCCGGCTCCGCGTGTGATCAGCTCGGTGTAGACCTGCGAATCGACAATGATGTCTCCGAATGTGAGCAAGAATGGACCGTCGCCGACGAAATCCTCAGCGAGAAGAGCTGCGCTTCCGGTACCGTTCGGCTCGTGCTGGACGACGTAGCTCAGCTCGATTCCCGCGGGCGGGTTGCCCGCGAAGTACTCGCGGATCATCTCGCCCTTGTACCCGATCACGATACAGGCTTCGTCAACGCCGACAGCTGCGAAGCGGTCCAGCTGATGGGCCAGCATGGGACGGCCAGCCAGCGGCAGCATCGGCTTGGGGCAGTCGGCGGTCAGGGCCTTCATGCGCGTGCCCCGGCCCGCTGCGAGAACTACCGCTTTCATCAAGCTATCCGCGACAGGCGGCTGGAATTCGAGCGCGCCTTAACCCCTAATCGTAGCGAATGAGGGAGTGCCGATTATGCCTAGCGTCTTGGAGCCAGGGACGGTGAAGTGGCTTCGATCGGAGTTTCCGGGACAGCCCGAACGAGTTCCGACGGCATTAGTAGAAACGCAACACTACCTGCCGAGGCTGAGCGTGTTCTCAGAGCGACAGGAGCCGCAATTGTGGAGCAAGGACCTAGCTAACCGTGGATGGCCTCGATTTGGTTGATCGCGAACACGGACCTGCGCCCATTGCTAGTCGGTGCTCTCGTCGGCCACATCGCCTCTGTCATGTCAACCCTTTGGCGATTTCTTTCCACAACGAGCCTGATGTGTAAAGCGCCTTTATGTGTCAGCGACGACGTGTCAAGTTTTTGGCGATTCCTTTCCATTAGGAGCCTGACATGTCAACGGGCTTTACACGTCAGCAGCGACATGTCAAGATTCTGCCGATTCTTTGACACGTCGTCGGCCCGATTCCGTCGAGCGTCTGAGCGGCGGGCGAGGTTGTTGGTGGCGTGGCCGGTTTGGTCGAGCGCACTGCTGCTTTTTTGTCGGTTCGTCGACGGCGAAACAGCACACGTATCCAATTCCAACCGTCCCCACTAGGTCTGCTTGGCCGTAGCTGCGGGAAACCATGCTGGGTGACCCTATACCCCTGCATCTCCGGTCACCACTACTTCACCGTCTTCGGCGTCAACTTGCGCACCCCGATCCAACCCCGTTCCGTCTGCGCAGAAACTGCATGCTGCGTTGAGGGTGTCCAAGCAGTAGTCGTCTAGCTGCTCTCAGGACGAGCCCTGATAGAGGTTTCGACCGGCCACGAGAGCCTGCATCTTGCGATCGGCGACACTGCGGGAGAGCATCCAGAACCCGCAGTCCGGATTAACGAAATGGATGCGTTCCTCTCCCAGAGTCTTGGCAGCCTGTTCGATGCGCGAAGCGATCAGATCCGGGCTCTCGACCCCGTTGTCCTTGATGTCAATGACGCTGAGTCCGAGCCCGGCTGGCGGGTTGAGATCCTTCAGCACGTGGAGTTCTTCGTACCCTCGCCTAGCGAATTCCAGCAGGAAGAAGTCACAGCGCAGGGCGTTCAGATAGGGCAGCAGGTCATCCCAAATGCCGGATTGGATCTGCTGTCCGCCGTAGTTTCCGAAGCACAGATGCACTCCCTTGCGCCCCCCGACTCCATCGAGTACATGATTAAGCGCGGCCGCGGCCCATTCGCCCTCTTCCGGGTGGCCGGTGATGTTCGCCTCGTCGAGCTGGATGATTTCGGCCGGAATTCGCTCTAGCTGCGAGCGCAGGACGCCGGCGACCGCCATGCAAAGCTCGGCGCGACTTCCGTAGT
>JAPPDQ010000595.1:0-711 GCA_028875495.1 Chloroflexota bacterium | reverse complement strand
GCCCCGTGCAGGTGAACTTCAACGGCTTGGTCGCAAGATCCCGCACGAATTCGTAGTCGGCTGGTAGGTTGAGTGTGCCCTCGCCGATCTGCTCGGTGACGACCCCCGCGGGCGCCGTCCGAAACGCCATTCCGGCGTCGGCTTGGAACATGTCCAGATCGCTGATCGAGTACTTCGTGCGCACGCCGGAGAACTGGCTCACGAAGTAGTCGATCATCCCGTTCGTTTCGGGGTGTGAGGGGTCGAAACGGTTCAGTTCGCCATCGGCCACCACGTCGATGCCGATCCGCTCTTGCGTATGCAAGACGACCGACACCGCGTCGCGCAGCGTGCCCTTCGAGCTGTCTCCGTACAGCCAGAGCGGGATCGGGTAGCTGCCCACGACGGTGGTCTGAATTGCCATATCGCGATTATACGAGCGTGCCTTCGGCCTGGATGCACGCGGGATCCGCTAGTGCGCAGGCCTCGCTCGGTTCGTCACAGTCGTGGCGAGCCACCCGCTGCAGCTTTGCCTACGCTGTTGGGATCTGGTCCGGTGCCGCTTCGCTAGTCCGGCGCAGCTGCCCGCAAGCGGCGAAGATGTCGCGTCCTCGCGGTCTGCGCACAAAGCAGGGAATACGCGGGTGCAAGATCGCCCGGAAGGCCCGGACGCGCCTATCCTTGGGAGTCTTGTAGGGGATGCGCTCGCCGGGCTTGAGCGAGATCAGGTTG
>JAPPDQ010000336.1 GCA_028875495.1 Chloroflexota bacterium | reverse complement strand
GTCGCCGAGGGCACGGCGGCGATCACGGCCACGTCGGGAGACGCCCGCGGCACGGTGGAGATCACGGTGCAGAATCCGGATCGCTCAGCGCTGGAGGCGCTTTACCATGCCACTGACGGGCCGAACTGGGTCAATAGCGACAACTGGCTAGCGGACGCCCCGTTGGGGGACTGGTACGGGGTGGAGACGGACGGTTCCGGGCGGGTGGCGGTGCTTGATCTCTCCGGTGACTGGGACTACGAGAGTCGACGATCGATACCGCATGGTCTGTCGGGTCCGATGCCCGTCGAACTCGGCGGCCTCTCGAACCTCGCAGGGCTGCGGTTGGACAACAACAATCTGACCGGCCCGATCCCGTCTGAACTCGGCAACCTCGCCAACCTCACGGATCTGGACCTCGGTGCCAACTATCTCAACGGCTCCATCCCGCCGGAACTCGGCAACCTCGCCCGGCTTATGACCCTGAACCTGGGTGTCAACAACCTGTCGGGCCCGATCCCGCCGGAACTCGGGAACCTGGTCAACTTGACGCACCTCGAACTCCGAAATGGCTACCTCACCGGCCCGATCCCGCCGGAACTCGCCAAACTCGTCAACCTGGAGCATATGCGGCTGCAGTTCAACGATCTCACCGGCCCCATCCCGTCCGAACTCGCCGAACTCACCCAATTGCAGAGTCTGGCCCTTATCGGCAACGCGCTCAGTGGCCCGATCCCGCGCGAACTCGGCAGCCTCCCCGACCTCAATTGGATGGGCCTCAATCGAAACAACCTGTCGGGGCCGATTCCGCCCGAACTCGCCAATCTCGCCAGTCTGGTAAATCTCAACCTCGGATACAACAGGCTGACGGGCCCGATTCCGCCCGAACCGAGAGCATCGCGTGTATGTGACGATATTACAATGCGTTAGCCAATATGTAGATGTCGGCATACCACTTCTGATATACAGTTCTGAACGCGAATGCAATCGACCTTATCGGATGTCCGTGGACGTGGACCCGAGCGGCCAGTCAAAGCCGTGGGCTCGACCTCTGCGGGTTTGCCATCGATGGAGCGACCGAGCAACCGACGAGGCGTACTCCCTCCACCTCCATCGGGACCGGAGGCCAGATGCCGGAGATGAGACCCCGTGGCGTTGGAACGATTTGTCGGTTTGCCAGGGACGGAAGAGGATTTTGCGAAGGGGCGAGCACCCTCGGCTAGCGTGTTTGGGATGGTTGCCAGGCACCCGCATCAGCAGACTGGGTACGCGACACGAGTTGTAAGAGCCTAAGTAGGGATCGTCAGCGCCAACTCGCGATTCTCTCCGCCGCCGACCAACCTGCCCCTCAGATTGCGGATATCTACAACGGCTCCAAAACAGATGAACACGCGCTCGAAACGCTCGTAGCGCTGGCCCCAATACACCATCGCACACGACATGGGAGCTCCCTTGCCTCCTTCCTTGCCGTTCTCAAGAAACCGCAGCCTCGTGTCGTAGAGGAACGCGACACCTGTCGCTGCACCGAAGACGTAACTCTTCCAATGCCGCGTGTTGGTAGCCACTGGCACCAAGGCCAACACCTCGGCACCGTGTCGAGCATTGCTCTCGGCACACCTGCGAAGCCAATCACGAATCGTTGTGCGTCGCTCCTGATCCCTTCCGTAGGGCGGATTGACGAAGATGGTAGGATGGTTCCACGACTCAACGAGGCCATCCGTAGAGGGCAGCGAGTATTCAACTGCCGCACCAACGATTGAATAGCGGTTGGAACAGGGATCAAGTGCGATGGAGCCATTGAAGAAGGACCGAATGGCTCGGACGTACTTCGGCGGCGTACACCACTCTTGGCTCGCAGACTGGACATTGCTCCGACCGGCCGTCATTGGTCGCTCACTCGCTTCTCGGCTAGCCGCCACAGGTCAGCTCTAAGAGTTGCGAGCGACTCTCGCGGGGAGATCACGTTGAACCAACGCTCAACGTCCCGCCGATGCTCCCGGAACCAGCGCCTCAGTAGCAGGTCTGCGCGAGCATCGATGCGCACTTTGGTGAATCTGTTCACGCCCTTCTTCCCGGTGTAGCTTGCCCGGAATGCATCTCCGACTGGTGTCAGCTCCACCGGTGGATCGAGGAGGAGGCCATCGATGAATTCGGCCAGCCCCGCATCCGTCAGAAACAAGAGCCAGTCATAGGACTGGGACAGAACTCGGAGTTCTTTGTTCGGGTTGTCGGACGTAAACCAGTTGCCGTGGTTGCTGACAACACCGACAGTCAGGATGAAGTCTGGTACTCCGGTAGGTTCATCCTGCTCGATCAGCTCCCGGAGAACCTCGGCGTATGGACCCGTGCGAAGGCTGCCGTCCTCCTTCTCAACGAAGCCATGGAACTGTCCGCTTCGCAGCCGTACCTTCTGAAGCGACGAAACCGACCGTGCGACGTAGGCTCCCTGCTTGGCCTTCTCAATCGTCTGAGGACCCTT
Source organism: Chloroflexota bacterium (assembly GCA_028875495.1). Taxonomy (GTDB): domain Bacteria; phylum Chloroflexota; class Dehalococcoidia; order Lucifugimonadales; family VXLM01; genus VXLM01. Next base: position 1,106 of record JAPPDQ010000336.1, on the reverse strand, counting down.
CTTCATCCCCTCCTCCACCCCCACGCGCTTGCATTCCACGATGGCGAATGGCTGGGTCGCAAGCTCGCAAACAACCGCTCGATCCCGCACGATATCGATGTTCGCCACTACCGGTCCAACGTCTCTCTCAACCAAGACTGCCGCGTTGCGCTTGATCCCGTTGCTGGTTAGGACTTGGACCGGCTTTAGCTTCTCACCGCTTAAGAAGGGTAACTGCCGCCTGATCTTGGCTGCGGTGACGGGGGGTGCTATCTCCGACACATCGACCTCGTGTCTCCGGCGAACTGGGTGGAGGGAGAACTCGACGTTGTGGTGGATGATAGGGTTGGCGAACTCAGGCACGCGCCGCTCGATCACCACATTGTCGGACAGGCCCCAAGTCCTTAGCGCGTAGAACGTGACGGTTTCGACGAGTGTGCCGAGAGCGCGGCCAGCCGCCTTCTTGCGATCACTGGCGTAAGAGAACACCGTGTCGGCCAGCATCCTCTGGAGAGCATCGATAGAGGCGTAGCTCACGATTCTCCTCTCAGAATCAACGGGACACGTCCCAAGTCACCGACATCGCGGGGAACGGCAGCCAAGGTCCACCCTCGGGGCCCTCGTGCGCTCTTGGTTGCGACACAGGTCGCATGGCGGCGACATGGCCGCCAAGTCGATTGGGGGGAGTAGCGCCGCAGGAAGGTCACGCGCATCGCGGATCGGAGGCACGGGCTGAAGGGCATCGCAGAGAGAGTCGGTCGATGGATCAGAATGCTGGTTGGTCGAAGGTGGGAGCTAACCGCTGGATGTCGCCGTTCCACGATTGGCTCTCGCGCGTGTTTTCGGATCGAAACATACCATGAAGTCCTGAAGGAAGGTGGTGTGAACACAGGCCATTGGGCAACCCGCGTACGCCGACCAGACCTCCCCAGGGACCTACCGGCTCGGGCCGGAGTCGCGGTCCGGTCCGGGCCGCCGAATTCCTTCCAGCAACCTCCTCGTCATCTCCACCTGCTCCCTGGCCCTGCGCCGTAGGTCCCGGAGTAACCGGTCAAGTCCGTCACCCGCGCGTTCAGCCGCTCGACTTGCCGCTGCAAGGCTTCGACCTGTTCTCGCAACGCTCCGAT
>JAPPDQ010000153.1 GCA_028875495.1 Chloroflexota bacterium | reverse complement strand
CCACCAGTTTCCGATCCAAGTGCAGTTCCATGTTGCCCGTGCCCTTGAACTCCTCGAAGATGACCTCGTCCATGCGGCTGCCGGTGTCGATCAGCGCTGTCGCGACGATCGTGAGCGAGCCGCCCTCCTCAATGTTCCGAGCCGCGCCGAAGAAGCGCTTCGGCCTCTGCAAGGCATTCGCGTCGACTCCGCCGGTGAGAACCTTGCCGGACGACGGAACGACGGTGTTGTATGCCCGCGCCAAACGCGTGATGGAGTCCAGCAGCACGACCACGTCGCGCTTGTGCTCGACCAGCCGCTTGGCCTTCTCGATGGCCATCTCAGCCACCTGCACGTGGCGGGGCTGGGGCTCGTCGAAGGGGGAGCTGATGGCCTCGCCGCTGACCGAGCGCTGCGTGTCGGGGACGTCTTCCGGCCGCTCATCGATCAAGAGCACGATCAAGGTGACGTCCGGATGGTTTGCAGTGATGGAGTTGGCGATGGACTGCAGCAGCATCGTCTTGCCTGTGCGCGGCGGGGCCACGATCAACCCGCGCTGGCCCTTGCCCAAGGGAGTGATCAGGTCCATCACGCGGCCGCTGTGGTTTTCCTTGACAGTCTCCAGGCGCAGCTGCTCCTGCGGGTAGAACGGCGTGAGGCTGTCGAAGTCGATCCTCTCCCTCGCCTCGTCGGGATCGGCGTGGTTGAGCGTGGCGACATTCGTGAGCGAGAAGTAGTTCTCGCGGTCGCGCGGCATGCGAGCTTCGCCCTCGACCGTATCCCCGTTTCGAATCGCGAAGTCATATACCAGTTGCGGGGATACGAAGACATCGTCACGCCCCGGCAGGTAGTTGTAGATCCGGGAGCGTAGGAAGCCGAAGCCCTCGGGCAGGATCTCCAGCACGCCCTCGACCCCGAGCATGCCGTCCTCATCGACCTGCGACTTCAGGATCCTGAAGATCAGATCTTGCTTGCGAAGTCCGCTGACATCGTCGATATCGAGGTCGACAGCCATCTGAGTGAGAGACTCGATGTCCTTCTGATGCAGTTCGCCTATGGTCATGGGGGGAGAACGCAGCCTCGCTGCAGGCGCGCTTTGGGACTGCTCCGCGAGACGAAAAGTCCCTAGCAGGCACGAGCCTGCCGAGCTCTCTCAGCATACCGTAGCGGGGTTTGCCCCAGCAAGCGGACTGCAGTCCGCGACTAAGCCACCATCCGTCGCTCACGGGTGGTCCCTGCGACCGCAGCGGGAGGAGGCAGTGTACGAGAGCGAAGCGGCGTGTAGCATATAACTGTCTTTCCAGTTTCGCGGGAAGACCATTTGGAAGCTGACATGACCGAGGCGATCAAGATTGTCATCGAGGGAAACGACGAGCGAGGAGGGTACCTGCCTGTGGAGGACGCTCTGAATCAGGTACTCGACTCGCTCGCCCTCGTGACTGATGCCATTGATGAAGATGTTCGCAAGGACCTAGACTGGCGTCTCGTGGGAATGACCTTGAACAGCCCCCTCGTGGCATCCGTGGAGCCGTTCTGCAAGAACCCGGATCGCCCGGACATCATGCCCGCTGTGCGCAAGGCGACGGATAGAACCGATGAAATTCTCAGGGTACTTGTTGAGACTCATCACCTCCCGAGCGGGATGACCCACGCTGAGAAAGAGACGGTCAAGAGGCTCTTCAAGCGAAACACGAATGGAGTACTCAGAACAGACTACTACTGGCTTGGCCGCAAAGATCCAGTCAGTGTCAATGCCCCCGTAGCAAAGAAGGTTCTCGAACAGATGAGCGGCATCGAGAGTGAGGGCAGCATTGCGTTTCAAGGGACCGAGCTAGGATCGATCGAAGGTGACGTAGTTGAAGCGATCACCCATTACGGGAAGCCTGCGGTCAGAATCCGGCATCGCGCATCGGAACAGGAGATCACGTGTCTGATACCGTCCGACCGAGAAGACGAGATCGGTAAGAAGCATTCGTGGAACGAGGTCTGGGAAGGACAACGCTACATCGTGACAGGAGAGATCAAGAGGAAAGCCAACGGGGATATCGCACAGCTACTTGTCGATGACATCCATTCAGTCGAAGTTGACGAAGTCGATCTTGACAGAATCGCCGATCCGGACTTCACCGGCGGCAAGTCGCCAGTAGAGTATCTTGACGACCTATGGGGCGAGTAACTTGCCAAGCCAGAACACTTATTACTGGGATTCTTGCAGTTGGATCGGTCTGCTGAACCAAGAGTCGGGAAAGTATCCGGCATTATCGGCGATATGGCAGCACGCCAAAGCAGGTCGTTGCAAGATACTGACGTCCACAATCAGCAGGGTTGAAGTACTCAAGAAGAAATGCGATGGCCAAGATGCAATGGCGCTATCCAGTCAGCAGAACTTGGAGATTTCCAAGATGTTCCAGCAACCGCATGTGGTCATGGCCAACGTTGATCTAGTCGTCGCCACTAAGGCCGCTGAGCTTCGCATGCAACATCGGGAGCTCAAGAAAACACCGGATGCAATCCATTTAGCCACTGCTATGCACTGGAACTGTGATGCCATGCACACCTATGATAAGAACGATCTCTTGTCCTTGAACGGAAAGATTCGCCGACGAGATGGGGTCCTGCTCGATATTGAGACGCCAGATAGAGCAGGATTGGGTCCGTTGTTCAGTCAGGCCAGCAGCGAGGATGACGAGCGAATCTAGTCTAGTGGCTTGCGATCCTTTCAAAAGGCTCAATTAGCGAAACGTATGCATTGGGGAACCCTTGAGGTCATCAAGCAGTTCCGCGAGGATACCTCACACACCAAACCGACCTGCTGAAACCAGCGCAGGTAGCTGTTCAAGCACTCCGTTGCCCCCGGGAACGGTAGCCACCGAGACCGACACTTGCTACTCGGACAGGCTCCGTTGTGTCGCGCTCCCACCGCGTCGCCGCGCCTTCGGCGTCCGCCGTCCCGGAAGCACGGATGACGCCGCTCGCTTCGTTCAGAATGTCAACGGCAGACCGCCGCAGTGACCTCTCAAGACTAGACAAGACTATCGCGACAGGATTGCCAACTGGAAGTTCGCAGTTCACGACGTCAATTCTGCCTCCAGCTAAACCGTCGTCTTCAGCTGCCTAACGCTGGCTTGCACAACTACTCTCCTTCTGTCTGTCGGCCTGTCTCTTGTACGTTCCGACCGCTGTAGTACCCAGCAATCATCCTCACCGCCCCCGCCCCGCCTCAGTCGATCTCGGTGTCCTCGAAGGAAGTCCTAACTACCAGCGAATGCTCCAATTCAATCTCGTTCCATAAGTCGCTCATGCCCAAGGCTTCCAGCCATACCCCGTCCGACTTGTCTGTAACGTGACGGCATCTGGCTAGATTGTAGTTTCCGATGTTCTTGCCGGCATTCGACTTGAACACTAGGTTTCTAGTCATCGCGGCTTCCAGCTGTGGCAGCAACGAAAGGAGCTCATCCCGCTGACGTTCGGCTAGCTGCCCTGGCCCAAAGGGAGCACTTGCAAGATTGATCTGGGTAACGTGGAAGTCATCACCAATTGCAGCCCACCAGACGAGAGCCAGCTTGCCATTCGTCAAGAGCATAGACAGG
>JAPPDQ010000041.1 GCA_028875495.1 Chloroflexota bacterium | reverse complement strand
CAGTAAGGCGATTCCGCCAATGCCGCTGTCGCCCCCGGACTTGTCCAAGGTGCGATTCGGGCTCCCAGTCTTGCTCTTCAACGGCAAGGACCTCGCAGGTTGGCGGCCGCACGAGGCCGACAAGATCAACGGGTGGAGCGCCCAAGACGGGATGCTGGTCAACACCACGCCCAAGACCGATTTCAGCGCGACCGGGGACCATGCCAATCTGCGAACGGAAGCCGAATTTGAAGACTTTTGGCTCCACATCGAGTTCCTAGTCGAGGGGAACCGCAACAGTGGGATTTACTTGCGCGGAATGTACGAGGCGCAAGTGGTTGATCGTGACAGCCGGATGCAAGGGATCCAGGGGCCTGGCGCGATCTTCGGACGGATCGCACCCTCTGCGAACGCCGGAAAGCCGGGCGGGCAATGGCAGACGTACGATCTGACCCTGGTCGACCGGCACGTGACGGTCGTCTTGAACGGCGTCAAGGTCATCGACAACCAACCGATCATCGGACCGACAGCTGGGGCTATCTGCACCGACCCTTCCGCACCTGGGCCGATCTACCTGCAGGGAGACCACACGACGGTCAAGTACAAGAACATCTATTTGGCCCCCGTCCTAGGTGTGCAGTAAAGCCGGTCTGTCGCCGGCACCCGCGAAGGGCACACCAGCCGACGACCGACTCGAGTGACAACAACGACACTTCCGCTGCTCTGGAGCCGCTCATCCAGCGGGGAGCCATCGAAATATCGTCATTCTTTTCGTTGTTTGCCACGGAATCAAGCTCAGCACAACCTACAGTTAAGGTCTCACTTGCGAATTGCGAAGCAGAACGCAGATCGATGGGAGTAGTCGTGCTTCCATCGAGACAAGGAGTATTGCTCATGACTCGATCGATCTTAACGGCACTCTTGGCCTCCGTGCTCGTCCTGCTCTCCTGCATGAACGAGGGTGGGAACCAGGGAACGTCGTCCGCGTCCTACAACGAGGATCCGGAAGTTGAGGCGCTTGTGGCTCGTGCCAAGTCCTTCGAACTGCCCACGGAGTGGGTTCGCCCTCCGGGTGACCCGCTGCATCATCACACTGCAGGCTTCGCGAAGATCCTGTGCTCTGCGGTCTTCATTACTGGACTTGATGCCGATTTCGCCGCCGAGAATATCGGCTACTTCACGAGCGACTACGACCAGCGCTCGAGAGTGACGAACCGCGAAATCGACATGGAGAACAAGTTGGTCCACCTGACGCTCCCCGACGGCGTGGTGCGTACCGCCAAATACCTCGGCGATCAGGGTTGCGTCACGCTCCCTCTTGGGGAAGATGGGCTGCTATTCGACCCCGTAGACGTGAAGAGCGTGCTTCCCGACCCCGACATGCAGCCGTGGCCGATGGGCGATGTGCTGCCCGATGAACCGTTTCCGGCCGAGCTCGATGAAGAGAGGGTCCGAGCCGCCGTGGAGGCTGCCTTTGACTCGGCAAATGGAATGACGGCTGCCTTCGTTGTCACTTGGAAAGGGCGCCTAATCGCTGAGCGCTACCGCGATGGGCTAGACCTGCACACGCCGCTCGAGAGCTGGTCAATGGGCAAGAGCTTGACCGCTACGCTGATGGGCGTTCTGATTCAGCAAGGGGTCTACGACCTGTGGGAGCCCGCTCCTGTTCCGGAGTGGCAGCAGGAAGGAGATCCAAGAGCAGAGATCCGAATCGCCGATATCCTCCGGATGTCGAGCGGAATCCGCTGCGTAAACCGTGGCGACCCCGAATATGATCCCGCCATGGGGTACCCCGACCACCTCTATCTCTACACGGGCGGTATGGACGCGTTCCAGTGGGCCGCGACAAGGCCGCAGCAGTGGCCACCGAATACGATCGGGCGCTACCGAAACTGCGATCCCGTCCTGACGAACTACTTGGTTCGGCTCGGCGTCGAAGGCCACGGGGAAGAGTACCACTCGTTTCCTCAGCGGGAACTCTTCGACAAGATCGGCATCCGCGACATGGTGATGGAGACCGACCCGTACGGGAACTTCCTGATCCAGGGCTATGAGTTCGGAACGGGTCGTGACTGGGCCCGCCTGGGCAACTTGTACCTGCAAGACGGTGTTTGGCAAGGAGAGCGCATCCTGCCTGAGGGCTTCGTGGAGTTTGTCAGCACCTTGGCACCTGCGTGGGAGGCTGATGGCCGCCCCGTCTATGGCGGCTTTTTCTGGATTAACGGCACGGGAGCCTACCCGATTCCAGAAGACTCGTATTACATGGCGGGCGCTGGAAACCAGAAGTGCTTCATCATCCCCAGCCACGACCTGGTCGTCGTGCGCTTAGGGCACTACAAGGGCTCAAGTCCAGGTGACGAGGGACTGAAGAACGCCTTGACGCTGCTGATGGAGGCTGTGCCCGACAGCTGATGGTGGCTGTGATGGGCCGCTGCCGCCTAGAGGCGACCTAGCTACTTGGATCAGTGCTCGACCGTTAGGGTGGAGCTCGAACTCAGCGTTTGATGGCCGAGTCAGACCGATCAGGCCCAACTGGCGCCGTGAGGGTGTGATGGGAATCTAGAATCGCCGGTGACGGGTGTTTGAGATTCCAGGCCCTCACGGGGGCCTTTCCGCCACATGATCAACTACGCGTCAACTAAGTTCTTCTCTCGTAAGGTGTTGAAAACAGATTTTCCGGGGTTCGCACTCTGACAATGGGCTGTCAGGCGTGTCTGGAACGGGTTTTCCGGATTAAGTTTTCAAGCATACCCCTGCTTAGCGACCTCTCCTTGAAACCGAACCAGTTCCGGGGCGCTATGCCACTTCTGATCGACGATCTGGTGCTTGGCGGGTACAACTCCCGGCTGCCGCCACGCATGGCAGCCCGATTGTCTTGCCCACTGGCCCATCACACGCTGTTGGTGAAGCTGTTCGTGGATCCGGTGGAAGAGCTGGGCTGGGGTGCAGCGTCAGTTCCAGCCTTCCACCCGGCGCGGGCGACCAGATTCACCTTGAGTGCGCAAGCCTGTGATTTCAAATCCATATACCCGCTCCGGATCACGCCATCTTCGAGTGCCGGAATTTGGAGTTCTACGAGGAGCGCGTCCACCCCTCCGGAATCAGCCCGGCGCCGCCGCGCCATTCTTCCACGATTGCAGCTTCAAACCAGTCGTCCTCGAATCGGGCGTGGTCTAGAACGATCAGCTGAAACTCCTGCCCGATCTCCGCGCTTGCCTCGTTCATCAATTTGAACAGCCTATGCACTGCTTGTCGGTCAGCGTCTTCGACCGAATCCACATCTGTGTCAGGTGGATAATGGGCCTGCGACGGCTGATCAAGCACCAAGAACCCAGGGACTGGCCGGCGTTGGTTTCTGAACCAACGATGGAGCGCCAACATTGTCGCGACGTGATAACCAACCCAGTTCTCCCCACTGCCGATTCGATACAGCGGAATTGGCCCTGCAACCGTTTCGGCCACCACTGACAACCTCTTGAGGTCGAGTCGTATACGTCCTTGCGCATGCTCTAGCTCCAGCGCGCCCGCATATTGCGTCATGAAGTCAGCGATCAAGTTAAGGAACGTAATGACACGCTCCTCCACGTCGACCAGGTTCACGCGCTCG
>JAPPDQ010000512.1 GCA_028875495.1 Chloroflexota bacterium | reverse complement strand
CCATCAGGGACGGCGCGGTCGCTGCCGTCGGAGACATCGCCCCCGACGACTTCGCCAAGCTGATGGGCGGGAACGCGGCGGCGTTCTATCGGCTGGGATAAAGCGCGACCATGCCCCCGAAGCCACAGCGCACCAAGCGCCTCCCGGTCTATCGCAACGCCGGGTTCCTCTTCGACACCATCGGCGAGGCGGCGGACGTGTTCGCGAAAGAGGAGGAGTACCCGCAGAGCGCCGACCGTTTTTCGTACAGCCGCTATGGGAACCCGAACGTAGCGGAGACGGAGGAGTTACTCGCGGAGATGGAGGGCTCGGAGTGGGCCGTCCTGACCGGTTCGGGCATGGCCGCCATCGACACCGCCCTCTCGGTCTTCCAACGCGGCGAGAATACGGGCCACTGGCTCTTCTTCAGCGAGCTGTACGGCGGAACGAACGACTACATCGAGAACGTCCTCATCAGCCGTCGTGGTATCAAAATCACGCGCTTCCATCCCGAGGAGGGCGAGGAGCGGTACGATCTCGACCGCCTCGAGGACCTGCTCGATCGCGTCGAGCCGTCCCTCCTCTACTTCGAGCCGGTAACGAACCCGCTGCTCATCGTCTCCGACGGCGGCAGGATCATCGAGATGGCGAAGGAGCGAGGTGTAGCTGTCATCGTGGACAACACCTTCGCGACCTCGCGCCTCTGGCGGCCGCTGGAGCACGGCGCCGACATCGTCGTCCACAGCGCGACAAAGTACCTCGGCGGTCACGGCAACCTCACGGCTGGCGTCGTATGCGGAAACGACTCCGGCATCCGCAAGGACGCCATGCTCTACCGCAAGTACGTCGGCAACACCCTCAACGCCGACGACGCCTACCGCCTCAACACGCAGTCGCGAACATTCCCCCTGCGGTTCGCGGCACAGTGCGAGAACGCCTCAAGGCTGGCGGCTGCCATGTCCGACCATCCCGCCGTCGATCGCGTCCGCTATCCCGGCCTTAGGACGCACCCCACGCATGATGAGGCCGCCAAGACGTTCGAAGGACGTGGCTACGGCGCGATGATAAACGTCGACTTCAAGGGAGGGCGCGCTGCCGCTGATTCCTTCGTCGAGGCCGTCTCCGACACGATCTCATACGTCCCCACGCTTGGCGATCCCACGACCATTATGCTCCACGTCGCCACCGTCTGGGGAGAACAGCGTTTCCCCTATCCCGGAATGCTCCGCATCTCCGTCGGCTTCGAGCCCTACGACCAGTTGGAGGCGGGAGTGTTGCAGGCGTTGGACCAAGTGGCGGGGATGGTGTGATGGGGTCACGTCATCATTGCACAGCCGTCCCATTCCTGCTTTAATTCGTGCCAGTCAATTTCCCATGCAATGAGGTGTATCAGTGACCACTACCTATGAGCCGAACGTCGTCCTGTCCGAGGTGGAGTACACGACCATTGGCAAGCGCCCCATCCGCCACGATGGGGCCGACAAGGTGACCGGCGTCGCCAAGTACGGTGCCGACCAGTACCCGACCGGGCTGCTCTACGGAAAGATTCTGCGGAGTCCCCACGCGCACGCGATCATCAAGTCCATCGACACGAGCAAGGCGGAGGCGCATCCGGGAGTTCGTGCGGTGACGACCGCCGCCGACTTCCCCCAGGATGGCGAGCACGAGGACCTGCGCGAGTCGCTCATGGCGAGCAAGAAGGTGCTGTACAAAGGCCATCCCATCGCCGGCGTCGCGGCCAACACCGTCCACGACGCGGAGGAGGCGCTGGCTCTCATCGAGGTGGAGTACGAGTTGCTCCCAACCATTATGACCGCCCCCGATGCTCTCGCAGACGGCGCTCCGATACTGCACGAGAAGAACCGCTCCGAGTATCACGGCGATGACAACGACACGCCGACCAACATCGAGGAGTACATCCACCACGTCAAGGGCGACGTGGAAGAGGGTTTCGCTCAGGCCGACTTCATCATCGAGCGCACCTTCGACACCGCGACGGTGCACCAGGGGTACATCGAGCCTCAGAACACCACGGTGCATTGGAAGAATGACGGTCGCGTCCACATCTGGTGCAGCACGCAGGGGCCCGTGGAAGTCCGCGACGGTACGGCCAATGCGCTCGGCATCTCCGAGTCGCAGGTCGTCCTGACGCCGCAGGAGATCGGCGGTGGCTTCGGCGGCAAGTTCGAGCCGTACGGAGCGCCGCTGGCGGCCTACCTGTCGCAAAAGACCAACCGCCCCGTGAAGATCATCATGACGCGCACGGAGGACCTCGAGGCCACTGGCCCGACTCCCGGATCGCACATCGTGATCAAGATGGGCGCAACCAAGGAGGGCAAGCTGACGGCGGCAAAGGCCATGCTTGCCTACGAGTCGGGCGCGTACGCCGGCTCGATGATCGGGCCGGGCTGCATGTGTGTGTTCGCCCCTTACGAGCTCGAACACGGCGACATCGAGGGCTTCGGCGTCTTCGTCAACAAGCCTTCCACGAACGCCTACCGCGCCCCAGGTGCCACGAACGCCGAGTTCGCCGCCGAGACGGTGGTCGATGAGCTGGCGGAGAAGATCGGCATCGACCCGCTCGAATTCCGCCTGATGAACGCAGCGAAAGAGGGAACGCGACGCATCGACGGCCCCGTATTCCCGGCCATTGGTCTCGTCGAGGTCATCGACGCGATGAAGGCGCACCCGCACTACGACGCCCCGTTGGAAGGCCCCAACACGGGTCGCGGCGTCGCGGTCGGCTGGTGGATCAATGGCGGCGGCCCGTCCAGCGTGAACATCAACGTCCATTCGGACGGCACGTGTAGCCTCGTTGAGGGATCGCCGGACATCGGCGGAACGCGCACTTCCATCGCGATGCAGGCCGCCGAGGTGCTCGGAATCCCCGCCGAGGACTTTCACCCCATGGTCGTCAGCACCGACGAGATCGGTTTCACCGCCGGGACGGGTGGGAGCCGCGTCACCTTCGCGACCGGCATGGCAGCCCACGACGCCGCGCAGGACGTCAAGCTCCAGATGATCGACCGCGCCGCCCTGATCTGGGACGTCGAACCGGACTCCGTCGAGCTCGTCGACGGCGTGTTCCAATCGAAGGTCGACTCGGAGTTGTCCATGAGCTTCAAGGAGCTCGCCGGACAGATCGGCGGCACCGGCAATCCCATCGTGGGGCGGGCAACCGTCGACGCGGCGGGGGCTGGCTCTGCCTACTGTGGCAACATCGTTGACCTCGAGGTCGACCCCGAGACCGGAAAGGTATCGATACTGCGCTTCACGACCGTCCAGGACGTGGGCAAGGCCGTCCATCCCAGCTACGTCGAAGGCCAGATGCAGGGCGGTAGCGCGCAGGGCATCGGATGGGCGCTCAACGAGGAGTACTTCATGACCGGCGAGGGCCGGATGGCGAACAGCACGTTCCTCGACTACCGGATGCCGGTCGCCAACGACCTCCCCATGATCGACACCGTGGTCGTCGAGGTCGCCAACCCCGGCCATCCCTTCGGGGTGCGCGGCGTCGGTGAGGTCAACATCGTGCCTCCTCCCGCGGCCATCGCCAACGCCATCTACAAAGTCGTCGGCATCCGCATGGAGAAGCTCCCGATGAACCCCGTCAACATCATG
>JAPPDQ010000036.1:1232-3609 GCA_028875495.1 Chloroflexota bacterium | reverse complement strand
GTGGTCCCTTAGATCACCTGCGATCGTTCTGATGCCGTTGGCGTTCGCTTCCCTGCTGGGCGGGATGGTGACCCTGATCGGCACACCGACCAACATCATCGTCGCGACGTTTCGCACAGAGGCTGCCGGAGCGCCGTTTGAAATGTTCGACTTTACGCCGGTGGGACTGGGAGTCGTGGTCGGCGGAGTAGCATTCCTTACATTGATAGGCTGGCGTCTCGTTCCACAGCGTCAGGGAGCGAGGATCGGCGTTGGCGGCTTCGAAGTGGAACAGCATACATATGAATTGGAAGTGCCGCAGGCGCTGGCGGGGCGCCGCATCGAAGATGTCCTTGGGGACATGGGCGAGGACATCCACGTAATCGGACTTGTGCGATACGAAAAGCGGTATTCCGCGCCTTCACACACGGAAATTCTGGCGGCAAAGGATATATTGATAGTCGAGGCGGATCCGGTCGACCTGGACGAGCTGATGGGATCGACCGGACTGAAACCCGTGGAGGGGCGGGACGTACATGAAGACATGGTGAGTCTTCTCCGAGCTCGCGGCGTCAAGGTTGTGGAGGCCGTGGTGATGGCGGATTCCCTGGCGGAGCATCGGACGGCCCGGACACTGGGACTGCATACGAGGTTCGATGTCAGCTTGCTGGGCGTGAACCGGCAGGGGGAGCGTGTGCCGGGTTCGTCAGGGAATATACGTCTGCTCGCGGGGGACATTTTGCTTCTTCATGGGAACCAGTCCTCAATAGGCGAGGCCGTGGAGGCTCTTGGCTGCATCGCAATTTCCGAGAGGGTGATGGGCTTTCGCCCGTGGTGGCAGGCGCTGTCGGCGTTTGGGATTCTCGCCGTGGCGATTGCACTAGCCACGACCGGGCTGGTGACACTGCAGATTGCCTTCGTTGGAGCAGCAGTAGGAATGGTCATCTTTGGACTGCTGAGCCTTCGGGAGGCATATGAGAGCATCGAGTGGCCGGTACTTTTACTGCTGGCCGCGATGATACCCATTGGTAGGGCGTTCGAGACGACAGGCGGGGCGGAGCTCATATCGGACGGCCTGACGAGTCTGACCGAGGGAGTGTCTCCGTTGGTGGTTCTCGCAACACTCATCGTAGTCACGTCGCTGCTGTCGGACGTGATAAGCAATGCGGCTGCTGCCATCCTGACAGCGCCTATAGCAGTGACGGTAGCTGCCGAGCTGGGCGCGTCGTCCGACCCATTCCTCATGGGGGTTGCCGTCGGTGCCTCCGCCGCATTCCTCACGCCGATAGGGCATCAGTCGAACACGTTGGTTTTAGGACCCGGCGGATACCGCTTTGGAGACTACTGGCGGCTCGGGCTGCCGTTGAAGATCGTGGTCGTGGGAGTTGCGGTACCGTTGATCACGGTGGTCTGGCCGCTTGGGGTGTGAGGGCCATCTGTGGGCTTTAGTGCAGAGCTTCTTCCAACGCCTGCTGGATCTTGGCGGCGCCGCTGATCGGGGGGAGTAGCTCGCCGTCGATCTCGATGAGCGGGCGGCGGATGAGGCGCGGTTCTTGGAGCATGAGGGCTACAAGCTCGTCTTCAGAGGTCTCGTCGCGTTCTATGCCCAGCTTTCTGCGCGACGGGCTGTTCCATGAGAAGTATTCGGACGGCGGACTTTCGCCGAGCAAGTCCCTCAACTCGTCCTCGGTGAAGGGGTCGGCGAAGAAGTCGCGGTCCTCGACCTCAGCGTCGGTTCGTGAGAGCCACGCTCTCACCTTATTGCAGTCGCTTCAGCGACGGTAGTGGAAGTAGCGGACTGATTTTGCCATTGGCGTTTCCTCAGCAGCCGCCTGCGACGGCGGGGACGACACTGACCTCGTCACCTGAGGACGTGGGGGTTTCCAGACCCTGCAGGAAGCGCACGTCTTCGCCGTTGACGTAGACGTTGACGAAGTTCCGTAGCTGACCTTGATCGTCGCAGATCCGTTCGCGGATGCCGGGGTACTGCTCGTTCATTGCGTCGATGACGTCGCCGAGACTGTCGCCTTCGACATCGACCTTGTCCTGTCCGTCCGTTAGGCGGCGGAGGGGCGTTGGAATCCGCACCACGATGCTCATCGGTGTTCCTCCGATTTCGGTTGATTGCTTCCTATAGCGTAATGGGCGAGAGGGGCAACGGTAAAGGCCAATCTTGTCACGACTTTGAAGTCCGTTGCCTAGCGCAGTTGGGCATAGTCATGGATATTACCCTCACCCTAGCCCTCTCCCACAACGGGAGAGGGGACTTTCTTCTGCTACGCGGCGGCCGCGGCGGCGAGCGAGTCGACGATGGACTCGTATGTCGCCTCGGTGTAGATGGGCCGTACCGCGTCCTCGACCACCTCAGGTGTCTTGAGGCCGTTGCCCGTGATGAAGG
>JAPPDQ010000036.1:0-1222 GCA_028875495.1 Chloroflexota bacterium | reverse complement strand
CACCGTCACCTCGTCGCCCTTGATCTTGCCCTGCTCGACCAATCGCTTGAGGGAGGAGATCACAACGCCGCCTGCGGTCTCGGTGAAGAGTCCTTCGGTCTCTGCGAGCAGCCTAATACCCTCGGCGACTTCCTCTTCCAGGCAGGCGACGGCCGTCCCGCTGGTCTCTTCCAGTACCTCCAGCGAAAAGATGCCGGCGGCGGGGTTGCCGATGGCGAGCGACTTGGCGATGGTGTCGGGGATGACGGGCTGAACGGTTGACTCGCCGTTCCGGAAGGCGTTCACGATGGGTGAGCATCCCTCGGCCTGGGCGAGGTGCATTCTAGTACGAACGTTTTCGATCAGGCCGACGTCCTGCATCTCTTGGAGGCCCTTCCAAATCTTCGTGTGAAGTTCCCCGGAGGCGGCGGGAACGACGCAGTGATGTGGTGGTTTCCATCCAAGCTGCTCGGCGACCTCATATCCGAGCGTCTTGCTGCCCTCGGCGTAGAACGGGCGCATGTTGATGTTCACGACGGCCCAGCGGTGGTTGTCGGCAAGTTCGCTGCCGAGTCGGTTGACCTGATCGTAGGTGCCGTCTATTGCGACGAGCGTTGCCCCGTAGACCGCCGCTCCAACGATCTTGCTGCGTTCCAGGTTGGCGGGGAAGAAGACTTTGGTGTCCAAGCCCGCCTTTGCACCGTGCGCCGCGACGGAACCCATGAGATTGCCCGTAGAAACGCAGGCGAAAGTCTCGAATTCGAATTCCAGCGCCTTGCTTGCGGTGACGCCGACCGGGCGGTCCTTGAACGAGTAGGTGGGGTTTACGGCGTCGTTCTTGATATAGAGGTTCTCAAGTCCCAGCATCCGGCCGAGGTTTTCGGCTTTAATCAGAGGCGTGAAGCCGGTGCCCATGTCGAGCGCGGATGCGTCGTTGACCGGGAGAAAATCATGGTAACGCCACATGGTCGGTGGGCCGTTTTCGATGCGCTCGCGGGTGATGTGGCGGGCCATCGCGTCATAGTCGTAGCTGATCTCAAGTGGGCCGAAACAGAATTCGCACACGTTCAGCGGCTGGATGGGGTACTCCTCATCGCATCCACGACAGGCAAGCGACTTTGCGAACGTCACGCCGATTCCTCCGGGGTAGAGTTGAGTGCTACGGGGAAGGCTCGCAGCAGGTGGATTTCGTGGGGTCGCCAAACAACTTGATTTGTAATCAAGGTGCTCAAAATTGAAATTT
>JAPPDQ010000491.1 GCA_028875495.1 Chloroflexota bacterium | reverse complement strand
GCAGGTTGCGCGGGAAGAACTCCAGGACCTCGGCCTCAGGGGTTCCCATGCCCGCCGCGACGATGTACCGCGAGGTCCCGTCTGGCCCGACTTCCACGTCCAGCACCGTCGTTTCCTGAGCGACCAGGGTCTGCAGCGAGTTGACGATGCCCAGGCCGAACTGCATCTGGAGTCGCGCCGCCCTGCTGATGTCCTCCTGGTTCGGCAGGTCGGGGTCGGTCGCCTCCTTGACGACGACCGTCCCGCGATGGAACTCGTGAATGCCGCAGATGTACTGGTACGTTCCCGGCTCGGGGAACTTCAGCGAGAAGGTGTCGATGATGGGAACGTCCGCACCGATCTGATAGCCGAACATGATGCCGGAGTTGAAGTAGCCTCCCGGGCTGTACTCCTCCACCGGCGCGCCGGTCCTGCGGGTCGGATCGACGAGGATCGGCGCGAAGATGAACTCGCCCGGCTCCCCGTTCGGCCTCGGAACGATGTCGACGACCTCATCCAGGTCGCGGGCAAAGGTGACGGTATGCGGGTCGTCGACCTTTCCGTTCATGCGCCAGGTCACGGTGTCGCCCGCTCGAATCTCCAGATGGCGTGGGAAGTATTCATTGAGTGAGCTCGTTCCGCTCGCCCCCCCGACCAAGACGGTCAACTCGCGGGGCGCGAACTCGGTCGGCTGCTCTTCCTCTTCCGAATCGCCGCAGGCGACGATCAGCGCGGTCAGCAGAGGTAATAGTGTAAGCAGGTGCTTCATTCAGGGAATCCCGTAGTTGTAGTTCGCCGATAGGGTACAGCGCGTTGGCGGTTGGGGTCTAGTTCTTGGGCTGCGTCTCAGAACCCCGACAGCACCTCGCGGTCGACGCCGGAGACGTATCCCTCCTCGACGGTGGACTCGATGTATGCGACCACGTTGCCGATGACCTCATCGGCGTGGCGGGACGAGTTCGAGACCGCCGTCAGGCCGAGCGCGGCCTGCTGCCACGAGTCGTTGAAATCCACCTCGGCGATGGAGACGTTGAATTTGTTCCGCACCCGTGTCATCAGGGAGGAGATGACGCGCCGCTTGCCCTTGAGGCTGCCATTCTCGGGGAGTTCGAGGATGATCCTGGCCGTTCCGACGTGCATCAGTCCTCCAGGAAGTCTCGGACGATCCTGCCCCAGTTCTCCGTGAAGTCCGACTCCATGTAGTACGCGCCGAGATACTCGGTCGGCGTGAAGTCCGAGAGGTTGTAGATGGGAGAGGGGTTGAACTGCACGACGCCGTCCCCCGCCCGGCACACGTGCATTTCCCTGTCGGAGCTTACGTCCGCTCCGTCGATGAGTTGCAGCACGTCCATGCCAACGCCGTCGACGCGCGGAATAGCCTTCAATCGCCACGAGTGTTTCGAGGCGGGCATGTCGTCCGGCGCGGCCTCGCGGTGCATGGTAGACCGGACGCTCAAGATCGAAGTTCCGGCTACGTAGGTGTTGGTGTACATCACCCGCTCGGCAAAACCGATCTCGAAATCCGCCCAAACCTTGGGGGTGCCGTAGATCTCGCGACCAGCGGGTATGCTCGACTTGGAGTTGAGAAACGCGACGGGCGTGAACCAGCCCTCTTCGCCCTCGTATCTGCACGTGACCGACAGCGCGCTCTCGTCGAACGCTCCATAGTTGGCGGACCACGGAACCGTGAGTCCTATCGCCATGCACACGGGATCGGTCGGAAGTTCGAAGCAGTCCGGCAGCACGCGGTCGATGGCCGACTCCGCCGCTCGGAAGTACACCATCTGCGTCTTGGCGTTCCGGTACCGCGCCGGGGGCATCGGAAAGTACGGCGAAAACGCCGGCATGGACTTGATCCGGTCGAGTGGTATTGTCATGCGGCCTCCCAGGGGTCCTGTTTCTGAAGTTCGTTGTATAAAGCGGAGGAGTGTGTTCCGGGGAGTCACCCTCACCCTAGCCCTCTCCCATCAAGGGAGAGGGGATATACCGGTACGCATTCCTACCTAGTTTTTCAATGGCCCAAATGACGAAGGCACAACATTTTAGATTCCTCGCTACGCTCGGAATGACAGGGAGACAGGGTCGGATCATAGCTATAAATCCGTTTTACCTACCCCTGTCAGCCCACGACGGGAGAGGGGATTTCTCCGGGCTGATTTGTTTGATGAATCTCTGGACAGGACATTAGACTTCGACGGCGTTTTCGATCACATCGAGGCGCAGGAGCCTGCCGTTGTGGGCCAGCTCGATGGCGACGAGGTCGATTCGCCAGTCATGGTACTCCACGTCTGTGCTCTGGATGTAGTGCTGGGCGGAGTCGGTCATATGGGCAGCTTTCTCCGGTGTGATTGATTCCTCTGGCGAGCCGAAGCCACTTGGACGCCTCGTCCTGACCTCGACGAACACGACAGTCCCGTCGCGCTCGCACACGAGGTCGATCTCCCCGTGGGGCGTGCGGTGCTTGCGTTCAACGACGCGGTATCCCGCCTCGCGCAGGTGTCGCGCCGCGATCTCCTCGCCAAGCTCGCCGGTGCGCTGACGCCGCGTGGTCATCGTGAGTGGCCGGAATGCCGGATCGGCGCGAACGAGTAGCGGTGGACTGGACAAGGGCCAAGCGTCTCGATCCTGCGAATGTGCTCGGCGCTGCCATAGCCCTTGTGACCGGCGAAGCCATATTCCGGGAAGGCCCGATCGAATTCTGCCATGATGCGGTCTCGCGTGACCTTCGCGATGATGGAGGCAGCGGCGATGGAGAGACAGAGGGCATCGCCCTTGACGATGGCTTTCTGAGGAATGTCGATGTCGGGAAGGGGGAAGGCGTCGATCAGGAGGAACTGCGGCATGAGGGCGAGCGAGTCCAGCGCGCGTCTCATCGCGAGCGCGGTTGCGGGAACGATGCCTATCTCGTCGATTTCCAGGGCCGATGCCTGCCCGGTGGCCGAGGCCCATGCATTTTCCAAGATGGCGTCGTAGGACCGGTCCCGCTGGGCTGCCGTGATGGCCTTGCTGTCCCTGATGCCGTTCAGCCATGTTCCTTGAGGGCGCGGCGGCAGGATGACCACTCCCGCGACGACCGGCCCGGCGAGCGGCCCTCTCCCTACCTCGTCGATGCCCGCAACGTAGGAGAAGCCACGATTCAGGAGGGCCTCCTCCTCGTCATAGGGGGCGTGGGATATGGCGTTGTCGGTCGAGAGTGTCCGGGGTGTCAAGCTACACCTGCCTCCTACCGTCCATTGAGGGACGGCGGCGCAGCCCGAAGTATACCGGAGTGTCGTGGGACACTATGAGACAAATGAGACACTTTGGGACACCCGCCAAACACCCCTCTTTTTCTCGCAGTCCCATTTTGTCTCACTCCGGGTTGGCCGTCCGAGTGGGAATTTGAAGCTGTTTCGGGGACGCACGCGGGGCAGGCGACAGGGTCGTGAGACACTTTGAGACAAATGAGACACTTTGGGACGCCTTAGGGGCGCCATCCCCTTTTCTTCGGTCTTATTCTCATTTTGTCTCACACGGTTCCACGGGTCGGGCTCAGGGCATTTTCCATTACGTGGTTATGGTAGGCCATGTGTTCTTGTGTGTCAAAATGGGGAGGGTTGTGACGCCGGCGTATGGATTCCCGCCTACGGGGACTTTTACATAACC
>JAPPDQ010000012.1 GCA_028875495.1 Chloroflexota bacterium | reverse complement strand
GGAATGACAGAGATACGGGACAAAATCATAGCTAAAAATCCGTTTTACCTACCCCCGTCAGCCCGCGAACGGGAGAGGGGGCGAAATGCATGTTTGCCTACCCTTCTTTGTCAGTGTTCGGTGGGGGTAGAGACTGCCGAAGCCTGAAAGTCCGATCACGAAAGTCGTCATGTGCTGACCTTGTGCAGGGTTCTTTTGCGGGTGGATTCGACGTAGACTGGGGCAATGGACTCCCCCTCCGGCCCTGAATCGTCATCATCATCGGACGACTTACGTTCCACCTCTTCTACTCGGGCCGGTGAAACTACACCCAGAACCGCATCTTCGTCTCGACGGCCTACGACCGCGAATCTGCCTGCGATCCTGCGTTCATTCGAGAATGGTCACTTCTTCCGGCTGTGGCTGGGCACGGTCTTCCTCATGGGGGCGACGCAGATGCAGATGCTCGTGCGTGGATACCTGACGTACGAGTTGACGGAGTCCGCGACGCTGGTGGGAATCGTGAGCTCGGCCGGGGCCGTGGCGGTGCTCGTGTTCGCTCTCTGGGGCGGCGCGATTGCTGACAGGGTTGAGCGCCGCCGCGTGATCCAGTTAGGCCAGGGCGTGAGTGTGATCCTCGCGGCATGCGTGGGGGTGGCCGTCTTGTTCGATGTCATCGAGTGGTACCACCTGCTTATGGCGGGGATCGTGCAGGGGATCATGTGGTCATTTCTCGCCCCTGCCAGGCAAGCGCTCGTGCCGCAACTCGTGGGAACCCAGAACCTTGGAAACGCCATAGCGCTGACGGCCGCCGCGATGAGCGGGTCCGCCGCCGTCGCGCCGTCCATCGCCGGTGTGCTGTACGGCAGAATTGGGCCGGAAGGGGTCTATTTCGTCATCGCCGGCATGTCCGCCGTTGCAGTGCTGCTTACGACCAGCATCCCTCGCACTCCCCTGGAACGTGAGGGAAAGAAACCG
This sequence comes from Chloroflexota bacterium, assembly GCA_028875495.1. Lineage (GTDB taxonomy): Bacteria > Chloroflexota > Dehalococcoidia > Lucifugimonadales > VXLM01 > VXLM01. The sequence continues at coordinate 2,676 of JAPPDQ010000012.1, read as the reverse complement.
CCTATGCTGGATGACATCAAAGACGGAATTCAATACCTCCTGCGCAGCCCATTCATCATGACGCTGCTTCTGTTCGGACTAGGCATGACGATGATAGTGATGCCCTACCGGTTCCTGCTACCGGTGTATGTCGTCGAGGTATACGGGCGAGGCTCGGAATCGCTAGGACTGCTTTTGAGCATCGTCGGGGTTGGATCGCTCGCAGGCTCACTGTTCATCGCGTCGATCACCAGGTGGCACCGCGGCCTCCTGCTTCTGGGAGGAGGCTTCGCGGCGGGCTTGGCGCTGATCACGACCTCGGCGATCCCCATCTTCTTCGTGGCTGCGCCCTTCATGCTCATGCTCGGTCTCGGCGATTCGTCGAACCGGTCATTGAACCAGACCCTGGTCATGGAGAACATGGACGCAGAATATCGCGGGCGGATAATGAGTCTGTGGATGATGAAATTCGGATTGATGCCGCTCGGAATCCTTCCCATCAGCATAATTGCCGAGCAATTCGGAGCCCAAGCATCGTTCGCTTGCATGGGCGTGGCTATCATCATAATCACGCTGCTAATTCTGCTTTCGAGCAGACAACTTCGTACTACGCAATAGCCGTCCAAATTCGACGGATATGCTACAATCCGACGACGCACTTCCCTCACCAACGGTGACCGAAAGGACTGTCAATGCGGCCAATATCCGAGATAGCGGATTCCATAGAAATTCCGGCAGAACACGTTATTCCATACGGCAATTACAAGGCCAAGATCCACGTCGACGCCATCAAGTCGGACGGTCAGAGGGGCAAGCTGATCCTGATGACTGGCATGACCCCTACACGGGCGGGCGAGGGCAAGACGACCACGACGGTCGGCCTAACCCAGGCGATGGCGCAGCTAGGACACAAGGCCGTCGCCACGCTTCGGGAGCCTTCGCTTGGGCCCATATTCGGGATCAAGGGGGGAGGCACCGGCGGAGGCGCATCGCTGGTTGAGCCGCAGGACGAGGTGAACATACACTTCACGGGCGACGCGCACGCGGTCGCGTCGGCGCACAATCTCCTGTCCGCCATCACCGACAACGTCGCCGACCGGGGGAAGATACCCGGATTCGGCCCTCAGAACATCACGTGGCGTCGCGTCGTGGACGTGGAAGAGCGAGCGCTCCGACAGATCGTCACCGGACTCGGCGGGACCAACAACGGACCGATCCGCGAGTCGGGCTTCGATATCGTCACAGCGTCGGAGATCATGGCTATCCTGGCGCTGGCGTCGGGGCTCGAAGACCTCCGGGCACGCCTGAGCCGCGTCATTGTCGGTTTTACGGATGAGGGCGAGCCCGTGACGGCGAGCGACGTGGATGCAGTGGGGTCGCTGATGTCGCTGCTCCGGCACTCGATCCATCCCAACTTGGTGCAGACGACTGAGGGGCAGCCGGTATTCGTGCATGCGGGGCCGTTCGGCAACATTGCTCACGGGTGCAACTCGGTGTTGGCCGACCGTCTGGCGCTGGGCTATGCCGACTACGTGTTGACCGAGGCCGGGTTCGGCGCGGACTTAGGCTTCGAGAAATTCATGCACATCAAGGCGAGGTTCAACGACCTGGAACCTCACGCTGCCGTCATCGTGACGACGGTGAGAGCGGTGAAGTCGCACGGCAAGGTACGGTTCAACGATCTTCCCGAGCCGAACCCCGAAGCGGTCGAGGCGGGAATGGCAAATGTCGAACACCTCGTCGGCATGATCGGATCGTTCGGGCTTCCGGTGGTCGTGGCGATCAACCGTTTCCCCACCGACTCTGCGGAAGAGGTGCGAATCGTCAAGGAGCGCGCGGAGGGGGCAGGGGCGTTTGCCGCCGTTGAGAGTCACGTATTCAGTGACGGAGGCGCGGGAGGAACGGAACTGGCGGAGGCCGTTGTGGATGCGGCCAGCGGCGACAAGCCTGAGATCAATTATATGTACGATACCGAGGCGTCGATCCAGGACAAGGTGCTTGCGTTGGCGCAAAAGGTCTACAACGCGGACAGGGTTACCTGGGCACCGGACGCGAGGAGGAAGCTCAGGGCCTTCGAGGAGCAGGGCTGGGGCAACCTTCCGGTCTGCATGGCGAAGACTCACCTCTCCATCTCGGACAAGGCGTTCCGCAAGGGCCGGCCGTCGGGCTACACGTTCACCGTTTCAGACGTGCGGGCGTCTGTGGGCGCGGGATTCATCTATCCGATATCGGGCTCGATCGTCACGATGCCCGGCCTTCCTGGAAATCCGCGAAAGCTGGACGTCGACGAGCACGGCAACATACTCGGCCTGTAGCTTTAGGCCCATGCGGTCATGCGAGAGTTCTTCAACGTCGTTCCCCCCGACGAGGCCCTAGCCACCCTGCTCGACCGGCTGGATGTATCGGTCTGCGGCGAGGTCGTTCAAACGGCACAGGCACTCGGCAGGGTCACGGCAGAGGACGTGGTCTCGCCAGAGGACATGCCGCCCTACCCTCGCTCCACGATGGACGGATACTCCGTGAGGGCGCACGACACCTTCGGAGCGTCCGAATCGCTGCCGGCATTCTGCGACGTGGTGGGAGAGGTGGCGATGGGATCGCAGCCGCAGGTCTCCCTTTCGACTGGACAGGTGGCGGTGGCGCACACCGGCGGCACCTGCGGCAGAGCCCGGGCCTGTTCCTGCCGGAGAAGCCGGA
>JAPPDQ010000622.1 GCA_028875495.1 Chloroflexota bacterium | reverse complement strand
GTAGGTAGAGATGAGTACCAGCACATCCCCTCTCCCTTGGAGGGAGAGGGCTAGGGTGAGGGTGATGATGTCCGTAGCAGGTGCATGCTTTACATACCCCTGTCAGCCCGTCGCGGGTCAGAACCTGCCCCGGCGAAGGCCGGAGGTGAGGGTGAGAGCAACATCCCCTCTCCCGTCGTGGGAGAGGGTTAGAGCCTGCCCCGGCGAAGGCCGGGGATGAGGGTGAATACCCACCGCAAAACTTTACAATAACGAGGGAAATGCAACAAAATGCAACGCCATGCAACAAATTTCGATTTTTTCCCTGCTTGTCGTTCCGTCGCCAACCATACACTCAATAACAAGCCAAATGTCCCAAAATGTCCCACCATGCCACAAATTTCAAATTTTGCCCTCGTTGTGGCAACGCTGTCGGGCTCCGTGTCAGTCCGCCTCGCGAGCAGCTCCTCTCCCCTCGGTCAGCGCGACGCTCTGCGTTCGCGGGAATGACGGTGCGGGTCGGCGGATACCCCCTCACCCCAGCCCTCTCCTTCAAGGGAGAGGGAGTATAATGCGGATGGTATGCCGACCTACGACCACATAGAGCGATACCGGGAGGAACTTGACCGCCTGATCGTGTTTGGCGGCTCGGACAACGAGCAGAGCATCCGCCCGGCCTTTCAGAACTGCCTGGACGCCTATTGCCGCGAACACCGCGAGCGCCTGATGCTCGTTCCCGAACTTCGCGCCGCCAACAACGTCATTCCGGACGGCACGGTCAAGGACAGCCTGCGAATGCCGCGCGGCTACTGGGAAGCCAAGGACACCCGCGACGACCTCGATACCGAGATCCAGCGCAAGTTCAACCGGGGCTATCCCCGCGACAACATCATTGTCGAGGACTCGCAGACCGCCGTCCTGATTCAGAACCGGGAAGAGGCCATGCGGGCGGACATGACCAAGCCTGGTGAGCTGCACCGGCTTATCCGCAGCTTCCTGGACTACGAGCTCCCGCAGATCGAGGAGTTCCGGCAGGCGCAGCACCAGTTCAAGGCCGACCTTCCCTCCGTTATCGGAAACCTGCGCGAGGCCGTAGAGCAGGCGGAGGCGCACAGCGCCGATTATAGGGAGACAGCAGCAGAGTTCCTTGATTTATGCCGCCAGAGCATCAGTCCGGCCGTGACCGAAGACGACGTGCGCGAGATGCTGCTACAGCACATCCTCACCAAGGACATCTTCCTCCGCGTGTTCGCCGAGGACCAGTTCCACCGCGAGAACAACATCGCGCAGCGACTCGACGCGCTTGAAGGGACGTTCTTCACCGGCGACGTGCGGCGAGAGGCGATAGACCGGCTGCGCTCATACTACGGGGTCATCGGCAGGGCGGCGGACGAGATTGCCGACTACGCCGAGAAGCAGGGCTTCCTCAAGGCCGTCTACGAGGATTTCTATAAGGCATACAACCCTGCCGCTGCCGACAGGCTGGGGGTCGTGTACACCCCCAACGAGGTCGTCGACTTCATGATCCGGGGGACGGACCATCTCCTGCGGAAGCACTTCGGACGCGGCCTCGCCGACGACAACGTGCAGATACTCGACCCCGCGACCGGCACCGGCACCTTCATCACCAACCTTATCGAGTACCTCCCCGACGACCGGCTGGAGCACAAGTACCTCAACGAGATGCACGCCAACGAGGTGGCGATCCTACCGTACTACATCGCCAATCTCAACATCGAGTACACCTACAGGGAGAAGACAGGCCAGTACCTCGAATTCCCGAACCTCTGCTTCGTGGACACGCTCGACAACATGGACTGGCAGGGTTCCACGGGCGGGGCCGTCACCCGGCAGAGCGGATTCAACCTCGGCGGCCTCTCGGTGGACAACTGGATGCGCATCCAGGAGCAGAACGAGAAGACCATCAGCGTCATCATCGGGAATCCGCCCTATAACGCCAACCAGCAAAATGAGAACGACAACAACAAGAACCGCGAATACCCGGCGATTGACGCCCGCATCAGCGAGACCTATATCAAGGAAAGCACGGCGCAGAAGACCAAACAATATGACATGTACAAGCGGTTCATTCGCTGGGCGTCCGACCGGCTTGCCGACGACGGGATTATCGCGTTCATCACGAACCGTGCATACTTGGATACTCGGCAGGATGACGGTTTCCGTCGATTGGCGACCCAGGAGTTCTCGGACATATACATCATGGATCTGGGCTCCGACGTGCGTCGCAATCCCAAGATTTCAGGCACTAAGCACAACGTCTTCGGCATCCAGACCGGTGTTTCTATTGGATTTTTTGTGCGAAAAAAAGACAGAGTCGGTGAGTGCCGCATCGGTTATGCCCGCCGAGATGATGCAGAAACGGCAGTGGATAAACTGGCCTATCTGCGTAGCGCAACGCTGGACGACGTCAAGTTTGACAGTATTACGCCCGACAACAGAGATAACTGGCTCAATCAGTCAAATGAAGACTTTTGGAAGCTTGTGCCGCTTGCTGAGCGTCGGACAAAGTCTGCCAAAGTTGCAGGAGAGGGGCAGGCGATATTTAGACTGACCGCACTAGGAGTCAATACGGCGCGAGACGAATGGGTCTACGACTTCAGTGTTCAAGACTTACGAAATAAGGCCCTATTCTTCGCTGACACATACAATCAGTTTCTAGACAACGGTTCCGAACCAAATGATCCAATTATAAAGTGGAGCCGTGATTTACGTAACGAGTTCCAGCGCGCACGTCACATCATTTATAGCGAATCTGCTCGGATTTCATCGCTGTATCGTCCATTTGTCGTGAAACATCACATCGCCAACTTTACCATGAATGATGTTCTGACCAGGAATCACTATGAAATGTTTGGTCCTGATCTCAGGCATCAGAATGCGATAATCAACTTCTGTAGGAACGGTAGGCACTTTTATACACTCGCTGCTAGCAAATTAACAGACTGGCACTTCACCGGAGACACCCAGTGCCTCCCCCTCTACCGCTACACCGAGGACGGCGAGCGCGTCTGCAACATCACCGAGTGGGGGCTGCGACGGTTCCGGGAACACTACGGCGAGCGGGGCGGGGGAATCACCGCAGAGAAAATCTTCGCCTACACCTACGCAATCCTGCACGATCCGGTGTACAGGGAGAAGTACGCGGTCGACCTGCTGCGCGAGTTCCCGCGCCTCCCGCTCTACGACGATTTTGATCTGTGGGCGGACATGGGCCAGGAGCTGCTCAAGCTGCACGTCGGTTTCGAGTCCGCCGAACCGTATGAACTTGAACGGCGGGACTCAAATCGTGAGGCAGGCAAGCCTCGTCTTCGCGCCGACAAGGAGCGCGGCGTAATCATCTTGGATGAACGGACTACACTGGCAGCCGTGCCGTCTGAAGCATGGGAATACCGCCTCGGCAGCCGCTCCGCCCTCGAATGGGTGCTCGACCAGTACAAGGAAAAGAAGCCCCGCGATCCCACCATCCGCGAGCGCTTCAACACCTACCGGTTCGCCGATCACAAGGAGAAGGTAATCGACCTGCTGCAGCGAGTGTGTACGGTGAGCGTTCGGACGGTGGAGATTGTTGAGGGGATGCGGAGATTGGGGCGGTGAGAGGGGAATGGATTTCGCATGTTCTTTACGGTCCGGGATAACATG